>JAPLME010000007.1 GCA_026387175.1 Candidatus Omnitrophota bacterium | reverse complement strand
AGATGGTGATGCCCGGAGACAATGTGACCTTTGAAGTAGCGCTGATCACTCCCATCGCCATGGAAAAAGAGCTGCGCTTCGCCATACGCGAAGGCGGCCATACCGTAGGCGCGGGCGTGGTAACCGAAGTTATAGAGTAAAAGATGACACAACAGGCTCTTCAAAAAATACGGATAAAATTGATGGCGTATGACCACCGGTTGCTCGATGTCTCTACGGAAGAGATAGTCGATACGGCCAAGCGCACAGGCGCAAGCGTCGTAGGACCGATACCTCTTCCGACGAAGAGGGAGATATTTACGGTGTTGAGGTCTCCGCACGTTGACAAGAAGTCAAGAGAACAGTTCCAGATAAAGACGCACAAGCGCATACTGGACATAGTGAATCCGACTTCCAAGACGATAGATGCGCTGAAGAAGCTGGACCTGCCTGCCGGCGTTTACGTGGAAATAAAATAAGGTTAACATTCATAACTATGCTAGGTATATTAGGTAAAAAGATCGGAATGACAAACATATTTAACGAGGCCGGGAAGAATGTCCCTATCACGGTGATCGAGGCCGGGCCGTGTTACGTGCTTCAGGTCAAGACAAAAGCCAATGACGGCTACGATGCGATACAGATAGGTTTCAGCGAGAAGCGCGAGAAGGTGACGACCAAACCGGATCTCGGCAGATTTAAAAAAGCGCAGGTACCGCCGCTAAGGTTCGTGCGCGAGTTAAGGGTCAAGGATCCCTCGATCTACAAGCTTGGCCAGAAGATAGGCACGGAGGTATTTGCTAAAGGCGATTATCTGGATATAGTCGGAACCTCAATAGGAAAGGGTTTTCAAGGCGGTGTTAAGAGGTGGGGATGGAGAGGCGGAGACACGGGGCACGGCTCTATGTTCGGCCGCGTTGTCGGCTCTATTCAGTCGGGCGCCCGTCTCGGTCGTGTTACAAAAGGGCATCACCTTCCCGGACATATGGGAACCGATCGCATATCGATCCAGAACCTTGAGGTGATAGACGTTGACAATGACAAAAATTTGATTATAGTAAGAGGTTCTGTCCCGGGGCATAAGAACAACTATTTAATCCTGAAGGAAGCAAGGAAGAGGCCGAAGGGATACGTGAAAAAGGTGTTTGTTCAGACGGCCGGCGCGAAGAAGAGTGTTAAAGCAACGGTAAAGAAATAGAGAATACGAATGGCTAAAGTAAAAACTGTTAACAAAAAAAAGATAACGGCTAAGAAAACGGCTTCGAAACCTGAATTCAGCTCCTCTATACCCGTATTCGATGTGAAGGGTAAAGAGGTTGAGAAGTTCCAGCTCGATAAAGAACTTTTTACCGGTAAAGTAAATAAGGCTGTGCTCTATCAGGCGGTGCTTATGTATAACGCCTGCGCCAGGCAGGGGAACGCCGCTACCAAGACCCGCGGCGATGTGTCAGGCGGCGGCAAAAAGCCGTTCAGGCAGAAAGGCACAGGCAGGGCGCGCGCAGGCTCCACCCGATCGCCCCTATGGAGACACGGAGGCATTGTATTCGGGCCGCAGACGCGGGATTATAGATATGATATGCCGAAGAAGTTGAAAAGGGCGGCTTTTCTTTCAAGTATTAATTCGAAGCTTGCCGACAGCAGGATGATAGGCATCTTAGAGGTAAGCGTATCGGAACCGAAGACGAAGAAATTCCGGGAACTACTCGACGCGCTGAAACTGGACGGTAAGAGCCTGTTTGTAGTGGATGCCGTAGATCAGAATGTGATCAGGGCTTCGCGCAATATGCAGGAAGTATCCGTAAAGAATTACAGAGATTTTAATACGATGGACGTATTACATTGCGATAACCTGATCATTTCGAAGCCGGCGCTTGAGAAATTGCCCGGGAGGCTCAACTAATGAAGAATGCTCATGATGTTGTGAAAGGTATGATACGGACCGAAAAAGGGTCGACACTGCAGACTCTTAATAAGTATCTCTTCTGGGTGGATAAAAGCTCTAATAAGATAGAGATCAAGAAAGCGGTTGAAGATATATATAAGGTGAAGGCAGACAGCGTCAATACCGTATCGATGCGCGGAAAGCTCAAGCGAGTCAGGTATGCCATCGGCAAGACTCCCGATTGGAAAAAAGCGATCGTTACGCTTAAAGCCGGAAACAAGATAGACGTTACTTAAAGAAACATCAAAGAGAGAAAATAAATGGGACTAAAAAAGTTTAAACCGACGAGCCCTGGGACGAGATGGACCGAGATCTCAGATTTCTCGGAACTTACAAAGGGTAAGCCTGAGAAGGCCCTGCTCGTGCCGCAGAAAAAAACGGGCGGTAGAAATAACCGCGGAAGAATTACGTCGCGTCACAGGGGCGGCGGCCACAAACGGATGATCCGGATCATAGATTTCAGGCGCGATAAGCTCGATATGCCGGCCAAGGTGGTCGCGATAGAATACGACCCGAACAGATCGGCGCGATTAGCGCTGGTGCAGTATCAGGACGGAGAGAAGCGTTATATAATAGCTCCGGCGGGATTAGGAGTGAACGATGAGATCGTATCCAGTAATACCGCCGAAATAAAGGTCGGTAATTCCACCCCTTTGAATAATATCCCTGCGGGCGTACCTATACATAACGTTGAGCTTAAATCCGGATCCGGCGCTTCGATCGCCCGTTCTGCCGGAAACGCTTGCACTATAATGGCAAAAGAAGGCGATTACGCGCAGGTGAAGCTTCCCAGCGGAGAGATCAGAATGATCGCGCTTACTTGCATGGCAACGATAGGCACCGTAGGGAACCCCGAACATGAGACGATCTCCGTAGGTAAAGCCGGAAGATCGAGATGGCTGGGGATAAGGCCTTATTCCAGAGGGGTGGCCATGAACCCGCACGACCATCCTATGGGCGGCGGCGAGGGTAAAGCCAGCGGCGGACAGCCCAGATCGCCTTGGGGGCAATATGCAAAAGGGCTTAAGACTAGAAAGAGTAAGTCATCCGATAAATATATCGTCAAGAGGAGAAAGTAATGTCAAGATCGACCAGTAAGGGACCTTACGTTGAGGAGAAGCTTCTGATTAAAGTGCAAAAGGCCGCCATGGCAGGCGATAAGAAGCCGATAAAGACATGGTCCAGGAGATCCACTATAACCCCGGATTTTGTCGGAATCACTATGGCTGTTTATAACGGCAGGAAGTTTATCCCTGTGTATGTGACAGAGAGCATGGTCGGCCATAAGCTCGGCGAATTCTCTCCGACAAGGACGTTCAAGAAGCACGGCGCCGCGACCGAAATATCAATGGATAAGACATAATATGATATCGAAAGCCACTTTAAGATACATAAGAATTTCGCCAAGGAAGGTGAGGCCGGTAATAGCGCTTGTAAAAGGAAAGAAGGCGGAAGACGCGGTCGCGATATTATACAGCGTGAAGAAGAAAGCGTCGGGAATACTTATAGAGGCTATTAATTCGGCGATAGCGAATGCCAAGCGCATACCCGGAATGGACGCTTCGAGCCTTTATATCTCCAGCTTGATCGCCAATGGCGGGCCGCAGCTCAAGAGATTCAGGGCGGCTTCCATGGGACGGGCCACCACGATTCGCAAGCGTACAAGCCACATTACTGTTGAGCTTGACTCGAATATCGAAAAAGCGCCGGCGCTCCAGGGCGCGGCCGCTCCGGCCGGAAGCAAGAAAATAAAAAATACCAGGGTTTCAGTTAAGGGAAATTCTAAGGAAGGCCAGGCAATTAAGAAGCCTAAGGCAAAAGAATCAACAAAAACTGAACACGGTAAGAAGGGTAAGGAGTAAGATGGGCCAGAAAGTACATCCATATGGCTTCAGGGTTGGGTACATTTACGACTGGAAATCGCGTTGGTTCGCGACGAAGGCCGAGTTTCCTAAGCTGCTTCACGAAGACCTGAAGATTAAGAAATATATCAAGAAAGCGCTTGCGACGGCGGCTGTTTCAAAGATAGAGATCGAGAGGACCAGCGAGAAAGTAAGGATATTGATATACTCCGCCCGTCCGGGAATCATTATAGGCCGCCGCGGTTCAGAGATAGAGAAGCTGAAAGAGGGGATTCAGTCTGTGGCCGGCAAAGAGATCCTTATCGATATCAAAGAGATAAAGAACGCCAATACGGACGCTCAGCTTGTTTGCGAGAATATAGCGTTTCAGATCGAAAAACGTATTTCACATAAGAGGGCCATGAAGAAGTCGGTCCAGGCGGCGTTGGATGGCGGCGCTTATGGAGTCAAGATCATCTGCTCAGGAAGGCTGGGAGGCTCGGAAATCGCCAGAGAAGAGAGCTACAGGAGCGGTTCTGTGCCGGCGCAGACACTGAGGGCAGACATCGATTACGGATTCGCGGAGGCGCACACAACATACGGCCTGATCGGCATAAAGGTATGGATATATAAAGGCGATAAGATCCTTGATAAAGCCAAAGACGAAGCTGAAGCGAAAAATCCGGGAGCGAGGTAGCTATGGCTTTGATGCCTAAAAGAGTGAAATTCAGAAAGATGCAGCGCGGTAAGATGCGCGGCAGCGCGTCCAGGGGCGCCACGATGTCCTTCGGCGAATTCGGCCTCAAGTCGCTGGAGAACGGGTACTTTACCGACAGGCAGATCGAAGCGGCCAGAGTGGCGTTGATGAGAAACCTTAAGGGCGGCGGCAAAGTCTGGGTAAGGGTGTTTCCGGATAAGCCGATTACAAAGAAACCGGCTGAAACAAGGATGGGTAAAGGTAAGGGAGATCCGAGCCACTGGGTTGCGGTCGTAAGAAGGGGTAAAGTGCTATTCGAAATGGAAGGTATTCCTATGGAGGTAGCAAAAGAGTGCTTCAGGGTTGCCGCGCATAAGATACCGCTCAGGGCCAAATTTATCACAAGGGATATGCACGCATGATAAAGGCCAATGAACTAAGGAATATGACAGCGGATGAGATAGCCCTGAAGGTCGAGGCGCTGAAAAAAGATCTGTTCAATATGAGGACCGAAGCTAAGGCTGGCAGGATTGAAAAGCCGCATATGTTGAAAATAGTCAGGAAAGACATCGCGAGGTGCGAGACTGTTTTAAAGGAGAAGGCGAATGCCAAGTAACACGAGAGGTAAGCGTAAAGAGAAGATCGGAGTAGTTGTAAGCGATAAGATGGATAAGACCATCTCGGTCAGGGTCGATTGGGTTACGCATCACCCTGTTTATAAGAAGATAATGAGAAAAGCCACTAAGTTCAAAGCACACGATGAAAAAAATAGCGCAAGGATAGGCGATACGGTGAGGATACAGGAGACTAGGCCCACATCTAAGACTAAGAGATGGCGGCTAGTAGAGATCATTAAGAAGGCGGGCGCTAACGATGAACCTGTTTTAGCCGAAAAGGCTTTGAGCGCTAAGGGTCAGGAATAATATTATGATAATGATGAGAACTATTCTGGATGTGGCGGATAATACCGGTGCCAGGAGGGCATCCATGATAGGGGTCCTCGGTAGAGGCAACAGGCAATTCGCCGATGTGGGCGATATAATAACCTGCAATATCAAAGAGGCCGCGCCTGATGGCATCGTGAAAGACCATGAAGTGGTGAAAGCCGTGGTGGTGCGCACCGCCTTTCCGTTAACCAGGCCCGACGGCACAAAGTTGAGATTTGACAGGAACGCGGTCGTAATAATAGACGACCAGAAGAATCCCAAGGGTACCAGAATATTCGGCCCTGTAGCGAGAGAGCTTCGCGAGATGAAATTCATGAAGATAATATCATTAGCGCCAGAGGTGCTGTAAATATGAATAAGATAAAAAAGAATGATATAGTATACGTTTTGGCCGGGAAGGACAAAGGCAAGACCGGGAAAGTTTTCAGGATGATGCCCAGCAAGGATAAAGCGTTGGTCGAAGGTATAAATTACGTGAAAAAGCATTCCCGTAAGACTAAGGCCGATCAGCAAGGCGGGATAGTGCAGATGGAGAGCGCTATACATATTTCTAATATTGCCCTATTCTGTAAGAACTGCAATAAGGCTTCGCGCGTAGGCATAAACGTCCTGGCCGATGGAACGCATTCAAGATACTGTAAAAGATGTAAAGAGGTGATCTAACATATGGCAACCCCGAGATTGTTGGAAAGGTATAATAACGAAATATCGCCGGAGATGATGAAGTTGCTGGGCTATAAGAACAAGCTTGCGGTGCCCAGGCTCAAAAAGATCGTGATAAATGTAGGGCTCGGAGAGGCGGCGCAGGACATAAAGTTCCTGGACGCCGCCCAGCATGAGCTTGCCATGATAACGGGACAGAAGCCGGTCGTCACCAAAGCTAAAAAAGCGATAGCGAATTTTAAGATAAGGAAGGGCTCGTCGATAGGCTGTAAGGTCACGCTCAGAAAAACGATGATGTACGAGTTCCTGGATCGCCTCATCTCTGTGGTAATACCGAGGATAAGAGATTTCAGAGGGTTGTCCGTGAAATCTTTCGATGGGACGGGAAACTATTCATTCGGCCTGAATGAACAGAGCATATTTCCGGAAGTTGACGCCGATAAGATAACGAAAGTGCATGGCATGGATATCACTATAGTTACGACCGCTAAGACCGAGAAAGAGACATATGAGCTTTTAAGGCTTATCGGAATACCGTTCGTAAAAAAGCAGAAGGATTAATATAAGATGGCAAAGACATCGCTTATTGTAAAACAGCGGAGGCCGCAGAAGTTCGGAGTGAGAAACTATAACAGGTGCAAGCTTTGCGGCAGGCCGCGAGGATATATGAGAAGGTTCCAGATGTGCCGTATATGCTTCAGGGAGCTGGCCTCCCGCGGAGAGATTCCGGGCGTGGTCAAAGCAAGTTGGTAATAATTTAAAGGAAAGAGAGTTGTATGTCATTAACAGATCCGATAGCAGATATGTTGACTATTATAAGGAACGCGAGCCGAGCCGGGAAAGATGTGGCCGAGGCAAGGAATTCCGTTGTATCGGAAAACATATTAAAGATTCTGAAGAAAGAGGGCTTTATAGCCAATTACAAGGTTATAAAGGATAACAAGCAGGGTATTCTTAGGATATATCTTAAATATCTGAAGAATGGAACGCCTTCTATCCTGGGGTTAAAACGGATTTCGACCCCGGGGCTTAGAGTCTATAAAAAATCCGATAGAGTACCTAAGGTATACGGCGGTTTGGGAGTTGCCATAATATCCACTTCAAAAGGGCTTTTAACCGATAATGAGGCCAGAGACCAAAAGGTGGGCGGAGAGGTTATCTGTTATGCGTGGTAATGCGGAGATGTCGCGATGTCAAGAATAGGTAAAAAAGCAATAGCAATACCGGCTGGCGTGAAGATAACCATTTCGGCGGATAATGCAATAACCGTTGAAGGGAAGGGCGGAAAACTATCTTATAAGGCACTTCCCCGCTTCAAAGTAGAGGTTAAGGAC
The DNA here is from genome assembly GCA_026387175.1 of Candidatus Omnitrophota bacterium. Classification (NCBI taxonomy): domain Bacteria; kingdom Pseudomonadati; phylum Candidatus Omnitrophota; species Candidatus Omnitrophota bacterium. Next base: position 240,415 of record JAPLME010000007.1, on the reverse strand, counting down.
AATACGTTCTCTGTTTCCAGGCCTTCCGACATGAAGCAGGACAAGTCCACACACGGATTGATACGCAGTTTGGTTAACAATATGATCATAGGCGTCACCGCGGGCTACAAGAAAGAGCTTGAAATCACCGGCGTAGGTTTTAAGGCCGCGGTACAGGGCAAGGTATTGAATATTCAATTGAGTTACACTCACCCTATAAATTACGCTATACCGGACGGCATTACTATAGTAACGCCGAAACCTAACATAATCGTTATCACAGGGATAGATAAAGCGAAGGTCGGTGAAGTTGCGGCTGAGATAAGGGACTATTACAGGCCGGAACCTTATAAAGGAAAAGGTATAAAGTATTCAGGCGAATATGTGAGACGCAAGTCCGGCAAAGCTGTCGCCGGTGCCGCCGGTGCGGCATAAAATATCAAAAAGCAAAGCGGATAAAAAATGAAGAAATGGATAAAGATCGAGGGACGTGAGAGAAGGCGCAAGATAATCCGTAAAAAAGTCATCGGGACTATTGAGCGGCCCCGGCTGAGCGTTCGAAGAAGCTTGAGCCATATGTATGCGCAGATAATAGACGATGCAGCCGGTCGAACGCTTGTCTCGCTGTCGACGCTTTCACCTGAAGTAAGGGAAAAGTCTGGAAAAGATAGCGGTAATATCAAGGGTGCCTCGCTTCTCGGCGCGGCTATAGCTGAACGAAGCAAAAAGGCCGGAGTGACGAAGGTGGTATTCGACAGGGCCGGTTATCTATACCATGGGCGTGTTAAGGCGCTGGCAGAGGCCGCTCGTAAGGGCGGTTTACAGTTCTAAAGCAAGAGGAGCGTAAATTGGCAGACAACAGTAAGAATGAAAATGAAATAAAAGATACGGCGAAAAGCCAGGCCGACGCGGCCGAGAAGACGGATGCAGGCGGGCAAAAAGCGGCCGATGTAAAAGCGGAAGCTGCCGCTCAAACGCTGTCCGTTAAGGCTCCCGGGCAGAGCGAAAGGCGGCCCCGGCGCGCAGGCGGAGGAAGGCCGCAGAGGCAGTCCCGCGGTCGCGGCGATGAAGACGGCCTGATAGAGAAGGTCGTAAGTATAAAGAGGGTAGCCAAGGTAGTTAAAGGCGGACGCAGGTTCTCTTTTAACGCGCTAGTAGTCGCGGGCGACGGTAAAGGTAATGTCGGGCTTGGATTTGGAAAAGGCAATGAAGTCGCCGAAGCCATACGCAAGGGCATGACCGATGCGAAGAAAAACTTGTTTAAGATACCCCTTAAAGGGACCTCGATACCTCACGAGATGATCGGGCGTTTTAAGGCTGCCAGGGTGCTATTGAAACCTGCAAGAGAAGGCACTGGAGTAATTGCCGGAGGCGCTGTGCGCGCTATATGCGAAGCGGGCGGCATAAAGGATATTCTTACCAAGAGCCTGGGCTCCGATTCCGCTTTGAACGTCTTAAAGGCGGCAATTGACGGCTTGAAACATTTGAGATTACAAAGAATTATCGAAGAAGAGGTAGTGACCGGTGAAAATAAATGAAATAGGCGCACCTAAGGGTGCTAACAGGAAGACTAAAAGACGAGGGAAAGGTTCCGGCTCAGGACATGGAAAGACATCATGCCGCGGCCGTAAAGGCGCGAAGAAGCGCTCAGGGAGGACCACTCGTCCCGGTTTTGAGGGCGGACAGATGCAGTTTATAAGGCGGATCCCTAAGAGGGGCTTCGGCATCATGTTCAAGGTATACAATCAGGTGGTTAACACGGAATCTCTGAATAGATTTAGCGCAAATAGCACTGTGGGGCCGGATGAATTTAAGAAAGCGGGTTTAATAGGCAGCGTTAAGGAGCCGGTAAAGGTATTGGGCCACGGAAAGCTCGAAAAAGCCTTGACCGTCAAGGCGCATAAATTCTCGGAAAGCGCAAAAAAGCTGCTTACTGCCGCCGGTGCCAAAATCGAATACTTAGGGCGATAAGATGATAGAGGCTTTTGCGAATATATTAAAAATACCGGATCTGCGCAAGAAGGTGATGCTCACACTTGGCCTTATAGCGGTATACAGAATAGGCACCTATATACCGACGCCCGGTATTGACGGCGCAAAATTAGCGCAGTTTTTCGCTCATGTCGCTCAGAGCCAGGGCGGGCAGCTCTTTGGCATAATGAATATGTTCTCAGGCGGCGCCATATCGAGGATGACCATATTTGCCCTCGGTATCATGCCATATATCTCGTCTTCGATCATAATACAGCTCCTGACAGCCGTGATACCGGCCCTCGAGAGGCTCGCGAAGGAAGGCGAGGCGGGACATAAGAAGATAGTTCAGTATACCAGATACGGCACCATAGCGCTATCCGTCGTCCAATCTTACTTTATCGCGTTATGGCTCGAGAATCCGGCGCATTTTCAGGGCCTGCAGATAGCGCAGTTTCCGGGCTGGTCCTTCAGGATACTTACTGTGATAACGCTTACCAGCGGTACGGCTTTCATAATGTGGCTCGGTGAGCAGATACAGGAATACGGGATCGGTAACGGCATGTCGCTTATCATCACGGCCGGTATAGTTTCAAGAATACCGACCGCGCTGTATCAGTTATGGTCGCTCTTCAGCCCGTTCGCGCCGGAGAAAGCGCAGCTGGATCCTTTCACTTTAGTGATCATGATAGTGCTTCTTGTGGGAGTCGTCATTTCGGTGATAGTGGTAACGCAGGGCCAGCGAAAGATCCCGGTGCAATATGCGAAGCGCGTTGTAGGGCGTAAGATATACGGAGGCCAGGCGACGTTCTTGCCGCTCAGGGTAAACCAGGCCGGCGTAATACCGATTATATTCGCGCAGAGCATAATACTCTTTCCCGCGACCATAGCCGGCTTTGTGCCGAATCAGGGTTTCCAGAAGTTCGCCGCTATGTTGACGCGGGGCGAATGGGTATATAATTCGATCTATGCGCTCTTAATAATGTTCTTTGCGTATTTTTACACTGCTATAACTTTCAATCCGATCGACATTGCCGACAACATGAAGAAATACGGCGGATTCGTTCCCGGCATAAGGCCGGGGAGACAGACCGCAGAATATCTGGATTTCATAATGACGAGGATAACGTTTCCGGGAGCGATATTCCTTGCGATAATAGCGGTACTGCCCAGTCTTATATCGGGCTGGCTCAAGATACCGTATCTTGTCGCCAGCTTTTTCGGCGGTACGGGACTCCTTATCATCGTCGGTGTTATGCTCGACACCATGAAACAGATCGAGTCGCATCTGCTGATGAGGCATTACGAGGGCTTTATGAAGAAGGGTAAGCTCAAAGGCCGTATATCATCGTAAAGGATTTAAGGTGAAATTGATTCTATTGGGGCCTCCGGGGGCAGGCAAGGGAACGCAGAGTGTGGTGCTTGCCAAAAAGTATAACCTTCCTCATATTTCAACAGGGGATATACTTAGAGAGTCCGTGAAGAGCGGCCAGCCTCTCGGGCTTAAGGCTAAAGAATATATGGATAAAGGCGCTCTCGTTCCGGATGAGATAGTGACGGGTATAGTTGCGGAGAGGCTTAAGAGACCCGACACTAAAAAAGGTTTCATTCTGGACGGCTTTCCGAGAACTATCAAACAAGCGGAGGACCTCGGTTCCGCGCTGAAGGATATGGGCACAGAGATCGACGCTGTCATATATTTTGAGACCTCTACGAATGTGGCCATAGAGCGGCTGACCGGCAGGAGGGTATGTAAGTCCTGCGGTTTCAATTATCATATAAAGAACATTCCGCCAAAAAAAGAGGGCATTTGCGATAAATGCGGAGGGCAGCTTTACCACAGGGCGGATGACAATGAAGCGACTGTGCGAAACAGGCTGAAAGTTTACGAAGACCAGACTAAACCCCTGATCGATTATTACAGCAAGCAGGGAATTCTGGAAAAGGTTTCCGGCGATATGGGGGTAGACGAATTGTTCAAAGTTCTTTCTAAGTTGTTTGAAGACGCAAAACTTGCATGATCGTCCTGCGTAGCGAAGACGAAATCTCGTCGATACGCAGCGCCGGGCAGATAATCAAGGCAACGTTTGAGATTCTGCGTAAAAACGTGAAGCCGGGTGCGCGTACGGTCGAGCTGGATGCTATCGCGAGAAAAGAGATTGTCAGGCGCGGCGGAGTTCCGGCCTTCAAAGGAATTAAGGTCGCTGGCAGGGAGTATCCGGCTAATATATGCGCTTCGGTCAATGAGGTCGTCGTGCATGGCATACCGTCCGGAAGAATGCTTGAAGAAGGCGATATAGTTTCGATCGATATCGGCGTGAAATTCAAAGAGTACTATGCCGACGCCGCGATCACCGTCGGCGTAGGAAGAATAAGCGAGGCCGCTGAGAAGCTGATATCGGTTACGAAGGAATCGCTTTCCAGGGGGATCGGGAATGCGATAGCCGGCTCGCGCCTCGGCGATGTCTCGGCCAGCATCCAGGAATATGTCGAGAGGCACGGCTTCAGCGTCGTAAGAGATCTAGTCGGCCATGGCATAGGAAGCGCACTTTGGGAAGATCCGCAGGTCCCTAATTACGGAAGGCCCGGTACGGGCCCGCGGCTTCAAGCCGGAATGGCGCTGGCGATAGAGCCCATGGTGAACGCGGGGACTTATGAAGTTGAGACCCTGGAGGACGGCTGGGCGGTCGTTACGTGCGATAGGAAGCTTTCAGCTCATTTCGAGCATACGATAGTCATAAGGGAGGGCGAAGCTGAGATATTAACAGCGTAAATATTATGTGCCCTAAAGAAGAAGCGATAGTTGTTGAAGGTAAAGTAGTAGAGACACTGCCGAACGCGATGTTCAGGGTTGATCTTGCGAACGGCCATAGAGTGCTGGCGCATATTTCAGGGAAGATGCGGATGCATTTTATCAGGATATTGCCCGGCGACAGCGTGACATTGGAGCTTTCTCCTTACGATCTGTCGAGGGGAAGAATAGTCCGCAGAGAGAAATAGGAAAAAATATATGAAAGTAAGATCGAGTATAGGCAAGATATGCCCCAAGTGCAAGATAGTGCGCCGTAAAGGAACGCTAAAAGTGATATGCGCGAATCCCAAACATAAGCAGAGGCAGGGATAGTTTTTTAAGTCGACAGGAGGAATAAGTGCCGAGATTACTGGGTGTTGATATTCCAAAGGAGAAGAGGACCGAGATAGCCTTGATGTATATTTACGGAATAGGCAGGTCTCTGTCCAATAAGATATTAAAGGTAGCGAACATAAGCCCCGATAAACGGGCCAAGGATCTCACTGAAGAGGAGGTCGCCAGGCTCGCTACGATCATTCAGAGGGATTATAAGGTCGAGGGAGATTTGCGAAGAGAGATTTCGTCCAATATCAAGAGGCTCATAGACGCGGGAACTTATAGGGGTTTCAGGCACAGGAGAGGCCTTCCCGTAAGGGGCCAGCGGACAAAGACTAACGCCAGGACCAGAAAAGGGCCCAGGAAGACAGTCGGTATCAAGAGAATAAAAGCGGAAAAGCCCGCCTTGAAGCCAACAGCAGGGAAAAAGTAAAATAAGAAGGGTGCAAAGTGGAACAGAAAAAACCTAAGGCAAAAAAAAGCAAAAAGATAGTACGGGCCGTTTCGAGCGGCGTTGTCCATATATTGGCGTCGTTCAATAATACGATCGTCACGATCACCGATAAAGAAGGCAACGCGCTGACATGGGCGTCGACCGGCAGCGCCGGTTTCAAAGGCTCCAAAAAGTCGACCCCCTTTGCCGCCGGTATAGCGGCCGAGAGCGCGGCCAAGAAAGCGGTTGAGAGAGGCCTTAAAGAGGTCGATGTGGTAGTGAAAGGCCCCGGCGCCGGCAGGGAGTCCGCTATAAGGTCAATTCAGGCAGCCGGTGTTGCGATCAGATCGATTAAGGACGTCACTCCGATACCGCATAACGGATGCCGTCCACCGAAGCGAAGGAGAGTGTAATGGCGAGGAATACCGGTCCATCGTGCAGGCTTTGCAGGAGAGAAGGCGCTAAGCTGTTCTTAAAAGGTTCAAGGTGCGTCACTGATAAGTGCGCAATATCGCGACGAGAGTACGCCCCCGGCCAACACGGCCAGATCAGAAAGAAAGAGTCTAACTATGGCCTTCAGATGAGAGAGAAGCAGAAGGTCAAAAGGATATATGGCGTTTTAGAGCGCCAGTTCAGGCATTATTTCCAGATTGCGGAAAGATCCAAGGAAGTAACGGGTATTATGCTGCTTCAACTGCTTGAGAGAAGGCTCGATAATGTGATCTACAGGATGAACCTCGGTAATTCAAGGGCAGAGGCAAGGCAACTCGTTCAGCATGGCAGAGTGTATGTAAACGGGAAGAGAGTCGATATACCGGCTTATACAGTCAAGCTCGGAGAGGAGATCTCCGTAAAAGTCTCAGAAAAGCTTACAAAAGCTCTCAATGAGAGAGTGGAAATTCTTAAGGATAGGCCTACAGCTAAATGGCTGGAAGTCGACGACAAGGCCCTGAAAGCTAAGGTTACAGCTATACCGACGAAAGAGGATGTAGGGTTCCCGATACAGGAACAGTTGATAGTCGAGTTATACTCCAAGTAAAATAAATCTTGTAACGGGACGGGCTTTTAAACGGGGTAAATTTAAGGAGATATGTGATATGGGTATAAGCATGAAGAGTTTCGAAATGCCTAAAAAGCTCGTATTGGATGAATCGACCCACACTCCTACATACGGGAAGTTTGTGGCAGAGCCGTTCGAGAGAGGCTATGGCATGACGATCGGTAACGGCCTGCGCAGAGTGCTGATATCTTCCATAGAGGGAACTGCCGTAACCAGCATAAAGATAGACGGCGTACATCATGAATTTTCAGCCATAAACGGTGTTCTCGAAGATGTGCCGCAGATCATAATGAATATAAAGAAATTGGTGCTGAAGTCCCACTTCAAGATCCCAAAACCGATGATCATCGATGTCGAAAAGAAGGGGGAAGTGACCGCCAAAGATATAAAGACTGACGAGACGGTAGAGATAGTAAATCCTGGCCTGCATATAGCGACGCTCACAAAAAACGTTAAGCTGAGGATCGAGATGGAGATCGCGCGCGGAAGAGGTTATGTCCCTGCGGAGCGCAATAAGAAAGAAGGCCAGTCTATAGGAGTGATAGCGGTAGATTCCATATTTACGCCTGTTAAGAAAGTGAATTTCTTCGTCGAGAATACTCGGGTGGGACAGATAACAGATTATGATAAATTGACAGTAGAGGCATGGACCAACGGCGCCATAGACCCGAAAGAAGCGCTTCTTTACGCATCTAATATACTGCAGAGGCATCTCGATATATTCGTAGGGTTCGGAAAACTGCCTGAAGAGGAAGAGGTGCCGGAGGAGACGGAAGCGGAGAGGCAGCTTAAGGAGAAACTAAAAATACCGATTTCAGAGCTGGAACTGTCTGTGAGGAGCTCGAATTGTCTCAGGGAAGCCAAAATAAAGACGATAGGCGACCTTGTCAAGAAGTCAGAGCTCGAAATGCTGAAATACAGAAATTTCGGCAAGAAGTCACTGGCTGAGATAAATAAGATACTGGGGGACATGGGTATAAATCTTGGGACTAAGATAGAAGAGGATAAATCTAAGAAAGAGTCGGAATAATGAGACATAGAAAACAACGTTCAAGACTCAGCATGATGACCGCCCGCAGGAAGGCGACGATGATAAATATGGTATCGAGCCTGTTTATTCATCAGAAGGTAGAGACCATACTTGCCCGGGCTAAAGTGGCGAGAAGGCTTGCTGAAAAACTTATAACAATTGGCAAAAAGGACACGGTTGCCGCAAGAAGAAGAGCCTACCAGATATTGAATGATAGAGACCTGGTGGGGAAGCTTTTTACGGAGATAGCGCCGCGTCATAAGAACAGGACGAGCGGATATACCAGGATCATACAGCTTGGTTTCAGGCGGGGCGATGGGGCTAAAATGGCTATTCTGGAACTCACGGATAAAAAGATCGTCGAAAAACTTCCCAAGAAGAAAGGGAAGGAGGCAGCGGCGAGCGAGCCTAAGAAGACCGCTAAACAAACTGCCCCGGAAGAGGTCAAAAAACCGGCGGAGGAAAAGAAGGAAGTTAAGAAGGATGAACAAAACATAAAGCATATACCGAAATCCAAGCCCAGTTTCGAAGACGAGAAAAGGAACGAGAAGGCGAAGAGCGAAGAGCGAAAGATCGCCGGGCAGAAGGGTTTCATGAAGAACCTTAGAGGACTCTTTCGTAAACGAGGCGACAGGTAGTTTTAGGTATAATAGCATACTCACGCTCCCTAATTTTCTAGCGAAGATTAGGGGGCTCTTTATTTTAAGATAAGATTTTTCGGCCCAATAACCAGTCTGAGCCTTCGGGCACTTGCTTTCGCTTGTCGCAGATGTGCATTAGGCATGCACATCTGCTGTGGAAAAATTTCGATGGCCAATGGCAGGACCCGTAAAAATCTATTTGAGCCGCGTTCGGAATCGAAGAATATTTTCGCCGGAGCGAAGGTAAAATTCCGCTTGTGATTTACTGTATTTATACTATAATATATGAAATTAATTCAAATAAAGGCTCTGCATGAGGCTTACTAAAAGAGTATCGGAAATCAGTGAATCGGTAACCCTTGGGATAACTTCTAAGGCCAGGAAGATGGCCAGGGAAGGCATAGATGTCGTCAGTTTTGCCGCCGGAGAGCCTGACTTTGACACGCCCGCGCATATAAAGGCCGCCGCCATTAAGGCCATAAATGACGGTTTTACCAAATATACGCCTTCAAGCGGAATGCCTGAGCTCAGAGATGCTATATCCCGAAAATTTAAGAAGGATAATAACATTGACTATTCGCCTGGGCAGATAGTGGTTTCCAACGGAGCCAAGCATTCACTGTACAATATTTTCCAGTCCATTTGCGGCCCGGGCGATGAGGCGCTCATACCGGCTCCTTATTGGCTGAGCTATCCCGCTATGATATTAATGGCGGAGGCGAAGCCCGTATTTATAGAGACGAGTCCCGCGAATAATTTTAAGGCTACGGAGAAGGATATAATCTCAAAGATAACTTCGAGGACAAAATGCCTCGTGCTGAACAGTCCTTCAAACCCTACGGGGTGTGTTTACGATCGGCATGAACTTGAGACGATAGCCAGGCTCGCGATTAAGCATAAGTTCTTCGTTGTGAGCGATGAAATATATGAGAAGCTGATATATGACGGCAAGAAGCATGTCTCGATAGCGTCGCTCGGAAAAGATATATATGACTGGACGATCACTGTAAACGGCGTGTCGAAAAGCTATTCGATGACCGGATGGCGCATAGGCTACGCCGCGGGACCGCAGGATATCATGAAGGCGATAGGAAATCTGCAGAGTCACGCCACATCAAATCCATCGTCCATAAGCCAAAAGGCGGCGCTTGAAGCTATTACCCAGGATCAGGCTTTTATCGATGATATGAAAGCGGAGTACGAAAAGAGGCGCGACTACATGATATCGAGGGTGAGCTCGATGAAAAATATATCATGCATAAGGCCAGAAGGCGCTTTCTATTTATTCTGCGATATATCTAAGATGAAAAAAGATTCCGTGGCTATAGCCAACGCGCTCCTTGAAGCTGTGAATGTAGCGGTTATACCCGGCGAGCCTTTCGGCGCCAGGAATTTTATTCGTTTGAGTTTTGCCACCAAGATGGAAACTATAAAGAAGGGTATGGACAGGATGGAGGAGTATTTTGCCAAACATGGGTAAGACGATCTCGGAGAAGATATTATCAAATCATTCAGGTAAGGACTTGAGGGCGGGAGACGTCGCGGTCTGTGATGTCGATTTCTGCTTTGGCCAGGACGGTACCAGCTCTATTATAATAGACAGCTTCAAGAAGCTGGGGGTCGATAAAGCGTTCGATAAATCTAAATTTCGCATGATCATCGATCATTCCGCGCCAAGCCCCAATATCGGCGTCTCGGCGATACATAAGAAGATGCGCGATTTCGCGAAGCATCTGAATGTCGGGATGTACGATATCGGCTGTGGCGTGTGCCATCAGCTGGTGCCGCAGAACGGCCTTGTCACATGCGGTGACCTGGTCTTGGGCGCGGATTCACATACCTGCACGTATGGCGCGATAAATGTATTTTCGACCGGGGTCGGCTCGACCGATCTGGCCATCACCCTTGCCAGCGGCAAGAACTGGTTCAGGGTGCCGGAGACGATAAAGGTCATAGTGAACGGGAAGCTTCCGAAGGGCGTTTACTCAAAAGATATCATCTTGCATATAGCCAAAGATATAGGCTCTAATGGCGCGACTTATAAGGCTGTGGAGTTTTACGGTGAGGCCATAACGGCATTAAGCGTGGATGCTCGCCTGACCATATCTAACATGGCCGTCGAAATAGGCGCAAAGGTCGGCTTGATGGAGGCTGACTCCAAGGTGTTAAAATGGGTCGCGAAGGCCGGCGCGAAAGACCCCAAGCCCGTTAAAGCGGATATTGACGCGAAATATGTCGCAGTTAAGACGTATGATGTGTCGAATCTCGTGCCCCAGGTGGCCAAACCCCATGCCGTCGATAACGGCGCGGATATTACGGAGCTTTTGGATGTAAAGATCGATCAGGCGTTCCTCGGCACCTGCACCAACGGAAGGCTTGAAGACCTGGAAGTCGCCGCAAGGATATTAAAAGGGCACTCTATATATCCCGGCTTGAAATTTGTAATAGCGCCTGCTTCCAGGGAGATATACCTCGAGGCTCTGAAGAAAGGTATAATAGAAACGTTTGTGAAGTCCGGATGCATTGTAGTGGCTCCGGGATGCGGGCCGTGTGTCGGCACGCACAACGGCGTTCTTGCCGACGGAGAGATTGCGATATCGACCGCCAATAGAAATTTCAAGGGGAGGATGGGCAATCCGAACTCATTCATATATCTCGCAAGCCCGGCGACTGTGACAGCGTCCGCTATTACCGGCAGGATAGCCGATCCAAGAGAATTCAGGAAGAGGTTATAAAGATGAAACATTTCGCAAGACGCTTAAAAGTAAATGACAACATCAATACCGATTATGTGATATCCGGAAGGTATAAATTCAAGATCCAGGATCCCAAGGAGCTTGCAAAACACATATTTGAGGATATAGATCCCGACTTCGCGGCAAGGGTCAAAACGGGCGATATGCTTGTCGCGGGCAATAATTTCGGATGCGGCTCATCGAGGGAACAGGCGCCGCAGGCCCTTAAGACGGCCGGTTTTTCCGCTATAGTCGCCAAGAATTTCGCAAGGATCTTCTATAGAAACGCGTTCAATATCGGCCTCCTGCTCATAGAGTGCAACACTGACTTTATCGATGATGGCGACGAGCTGGAGATCGACACAGAAAACGGCAAACTGCGGAATAAGGGTAAAGGGCTATTGCTTGACATAAAGCCCGTCCCTCCGGTCATGAAAAAGTTACTGGAAGACGGCGGCGTCATCGAGCATTTTAGAAAATACGGGGGATTCAAATTTGAGTAAATACAGGGTTACGCTTATTCCCGGCGACGGCACCGGACCGGAACTTGCGTTGGCCGCCAGGAGGTGCGTCGACGCCTTAGGCGTCGACATAGAATGGGAGCTGGCCGATGCCGGTGAATGCGCGATTGAAAAATACAAGACGCCGCTGCCGGATTGCACATTGGAATCCATTAAGAAGAACAAAGTGGCGCTCAAAGGGCCCATCACGACTCCGATAGGCACAGGATTCAGAAGTGTCAATGTCGAGCTGAGAAAGAGGCTTGATCTATATGCGTGTCTGAGGCCATGCAGAAGCTATAAGGGTGTGCGCTCCAGGTATCAGGATATTGATCTTGTGATAGTGCGCGAGAATACAGAGGACCTTTATGCCGGTATCGAGTTCGCTAAAGGCACTAAAGAGGTAAAGGATCTGATAGCCTGCATTGAGACGTTGGGTAATAAGAAGATAAGGGACGGTTCGGCCATAAGCATAAAACCGATCTCTGTCGAAGGCTCCAGGCGCATAGCGAAGTTCGCCTTCGATTATGCCGTCAAGAATAACAGGAAAAAAGTAACGGCGGTCCACAAAGCGAATATCATGAAATACACAGACGGCCTTTTTCTTGAGGTCGCCAGAGAAGTGGCGAAGTCCTATGAAGGCAGGATAAAGTTTGAAGACAGGATTGTTGATAATATGTGCATGCAGCTGGTGCAGAAGCCGGAAGACTACGATGTGCTGGTATTGCCTAATCTTTACGGCGATATACTCTCCGATCTGGCAGCCGGTCTCATAGGGGGATTGGGCGTAGCGCCCGGAGCCAATATCGGAAAAGACGTAGCGGTATTTGAGCCTACGCATGGAAGCGCCCCGAAATATAAAGGCCTGAATAAAGTAAACCCCTCTGCCCTGATACTCTCCGCGGTCTTAATGCTGAAACATCTCGGCGAGGAGCGTCATGCCGTAAGACTGGAGAATGCGTGCGCCTCGGTTATCGAAGAGGGCAAATTTGTCACTTATGATATGAAGGAAGACAAAAATGACCCGGCCGCTGTCGGGACCAGTCAGATGGCCGACGCTATAATCGAAAAGATAAAGAAGGCAAAATGAAACCGTTTTCATACAAGATATCCGTAATCGGTGCCGGAGCGGTAGGCGCGACCCTTGCTCAAAGGCTATTTGAATCCGGCCTGGCCGATGTGGTGCTGGTAGATATTCTTAAAAATATAGCATGCGGCAAAGCTCTCGATCTATTGGACGCTTCGCCGGTCACGGGAACCGAAAAGTCGATCATCGGCACCGATGACTATCAGGAAATTCGGGGCTCGGATATTGTGGTTATTACCGCGGGCCTTCCCAGAAAACCGGGCATGACACGGGAGGATCTCATCTCCAGGAATGCGGCAATTGTAAAAGATGTGGCGGCCAAAATTAAGACGCATGCTCCCAGGTCTATAGTGATGGTCATAACGAATCCGCTGGACACGATGACATACCTTACCTATAAAGCTACAGGTTTCGATAAAACAAAAGTGCTTGGTATGGCAGGCGTGCTCGACGGTTCGCGGTTCATCGCGCTTATAGCCGATGAGCTTAAGATCCACCGTTCGTCGGTAAAGACGTGTGTGATGGGCAGTCACGGCGACACGATGGTGCCCGTTATCTCAAAGACATCTGTGAATGGGAAGCCTCTATCAAGCGTGTTATCCAGGGATAAGATCGACAGTATAGTGAAGAGGACATGTGACCGCGGCGCGGAGATAGTGTCGCTCCTCGGCACCGGCAGCGCATACTATTCGCCAAGCGCGGCGGCCCTGAGAATGATCAGGGCTATTATGGATGACCGCGGCGAGGTCATTACGGCGTCAGCTTATCTTGAAGGGGAATATGGCCTGAAAGATATATGTATGGGCGTGCCCTGCAGATTAGACAGCCGGGGTATCGTAGAGGTAGTCGAACTTGATCTGTCGGAGCAGGAGAGGTCTGCTTTCTCAGCCTCAGCGAAAGCTGTAGGGGGTTCGATTGAGCTCTTACGGACTTCGAGCATTCTCCGTCAGCCGGCAGAGGAAGCTGGTGCGGGGTGAGGAGCTATGACCTGGCTATAATAGGTTCCGGCCCCGGCGGTTATGTGACCGGCATATACGCCGCACGCCATGGCCTGATAACCTGCCTCATAGAGAAGGATCTCGTCGGTGGGACCTGTCTTAATAAAGGCTGTATACCTACCAAATCGTTATTAAATTCCGTTTCGATAATATCAAAGCTGAAACATGCGCCGGATTTCGGTATTACCATAGATGCTTACAGGGTAGACTTTGAAAAGGTAATGTCCAGAAAAGATGAGGTTGTGAGCCGCCTTCGCGCCGGCGTCGAGTCTCTGCTTAAGGCCAATAAGATCGAGCTTATAAAGGGAGAGGCGCGGCTTGCTTCAGCCGACACTATCGCCATCGATGGCCGAGAAGAGATAAAGGCCAAAAATATTATAATAGCAACCGGTTCCAGTGTGGCCCATCTGCCAAATATAAATATAGATAATGATAATGTGCTTTCAAGTGAAAGTATATTAAATATAAAACGTGTGCCGCGCAGCCTTGTTATAATAGGCGGCGGCGTGATAGGGTGCGAATTCGCGAGCCTATTCGCGAATCTTGCCTCTAAAGTTACAATCGTGGAGATGACGGACCGCCTGATCCCGGGCCAGTCTCGTGAAGCTTCAAAGAAGCTGGAATATAATTTCAAACGAAGCGGTATCGATGTCCTGACGTCTTCTATGGTCGAGAGCTTAAGTGCCGCGGGCAGCGTTACAGTAAGGGTATCGGGCGGCAAAATTATCGAAGCGGAGAAGGCGCTCGTTTCGATCGGGCGTGTGTCAAATATAAAAGGATTGGCCCTGGAAGGTGTCGGGATTAAAACGTATAACGATAAAATATGCGTGAACGAATTCTTGGCGACCGATATTCCGAATATTTACGCAGTCGGAGATTGCGTACCGGGTCCGCAGCTTGCGCACAAAGCCTCATACGACGGGATACTTGCGTGCGATAATATTCTCGGCAAAAGCCGAAAAGTAGATTATTCAAATATACCGAACTGCATATGGACGGAACCGGAGATCGCCAGCGTGGGATTGCCTGAAGAGGCCGCCAAGGTTATGCATCAGGATATAAAAGTGGCTAAATTTACATATCTTGCTTCAGGTAAGGCTTACCTTGAAGGCGAAACTGAAGGCTTTGTAAAGATAGTCGGGGTGCCTTCCACGGGAGAGATAATCGGCGTCGAGATATTCGGCAAGGATGCGTGCAATCTTATAGGTGAAGCGACGCTCGCAAAGACCAGAGGCGTAAAGATCGAAGACTGGGGCCGTGTTGTGCACGGCCATCCTACGCTGTCCGAGATATTTCAGGAGTCCTGTTATGTATTTCTGTCCCCACTCATACCGGCAGGACGAAATCCTGAGTGAGGCAATATATTTCGTCCCCAGTTATGCTGGCGGGATGAAATCCTGAGTGAGAATATATATTTCAGGGTACTCCTATACATAGCGTTTAAGGACTAAAGTGATATTGGATCTGGGTTTGACAGATTACGAAGAATGTTATAGGACGCAGAGAGAGATGGTCGCCAGAAGAAAACTGGGCGAGATAGGCGACACTCTTATACTTACTGAGCACAGCAATGTCTTTACGATCGGCCGGACGGGGGGTAAAGAGAACCTTCTTGCGGATGCGGCGTATCTGCGGCAAAAAGGCATAAAGGTCCTGGATGTTGATAGGGGCGGCGACATCACATTTCATGGCCCGGGGCAGCTCGTTGTCTATCCTATTATAGAGCTTAAAGAGAAGTGGCGGGATCTGCACAAATATATGCGGAACCTCGAAGATGTAGTAATAAAATTTCTGAAAAGATACTCGGTACGGTCCGGCAGGGAGCCGGGCAGAACGGGTGTTTGGGCGTCAGGGAAGAAAGTGGCGTCAATTGGTATAGGCGTCAGCAATTGGGTGACGTATCACGGCATGAGTATTAATATCAACCCCGATCTTGAATTTTTTAACATGATATACCCATGTGGTTTAAAAGGTATTAAGATAGCTTCATTGAAGAGCCTCTGCGGGAAAGACATCACGGTTGGAGAAGCAAAAAATGCTGTTATTTCGGATTTCGACAGTGTCTTTAATTCCGGAAGAATATACTTTATCCCTGCTTGCACCGACGAGGTGAAATCTTGATCGATATTAAATTGCCGTCACTTGCTGAGGGCGTTGACAGCGCCACCGTGACTTACTGCCATAAGGGCGCAGGAGAGCATGTTAAGGAGGGAGACGACCTTATCGAATTAGTTACGGATAAGGCCACTTTCAACATGCCGTCGCCGGCATCGGGAGTTTTAAAAGAAATACTTGTGAGTGAAGGTGATCAGGTCAAAGTGGGCCAGATTGTGGCAAGAATAGAATAGAGCTTTCGCGATGTCGAAAAAGATACTGCTGTTATTCATATCCGAACATTCGGGCCATCATTGCGCCAGCCGTGCCATTGAAAAGGCCCTGCGAATAATCGATCCGACCGTCGAGACGCTTAATATAAACTCCTTTAATTACACTAATCCCATCCTGGAAAAAGTTATCAATAGGGCATATATGGGCGTCGTTATGAAGACCCCTGAGGTATGGGAATATCTGTATGACAATCCCAAAGTCCTTAAGAATACGCAGAAGCTCAGGGCCATGATCCACCGCTTTAATACCGGCAAATTAAAGTCTCTTCTGGATGAGTTTAAACCGGATGTTATCATATGTACACAGGCATTCCCTTGCGGCATGATAGCGGATTATAAAAAGAGCCTTAATATAAAGATACCGCTTATAGGCGTGCTGACCGATTATGCGCCGCATTCTTATTGGGTATTCAACGAAGTTGATAAATATATAGTACCGTCCGTAGATACCGGAAAAAAATTGATAGATAACGGAATTGACCCGGCCAAAGTCGAGGAGTTCGGAATCCCCATAGATCCTAAATTCCGCGATTGTTGCACAAGAGAAGAGCTCTGCGATGAGATGGGGATCGACCGCCGCATGTCGTGTGTGCTTATAATGGGAGGGACCCAGGGTTTAGGCCCGATAAAGAGTGTGGCCAGGCTGCTGGATGCTTCCGGACTCAATCTGCAGGTGATAGTAGCGGCCGGAACGAATAAGAAAGTTTATAAATGGCTTAAGAAGAGGCATTTCAAAAAGAAGTTCATTATTCTGCCTTTTGCCGAAAATGTAAATGAGTTGATGCGGGTGGCCACCATTATTATAACGAAACCCGGAGGCATAACGACAGCTGAGGCGCTCACTGCGGGCGTTCCTATGCTCATACTGAATCCTCTTCCCGGACAGGAAGCTATGAACACCAGGTTCCTGCTTAAGGAGGGTGTAGCGGTAAAAGCTGAAAGCCCCGAAGATGTCGTGGTGGTATTAGAGGAATTGCTATATAACACAAGCAAGTTAAAGGTGATGGGCCAGAAAGCCCGCGCGCTTTCTAAGCCTGACAGCGCGATCAACATAGCCAGGCTCACAATGGTGTTGGCCGGATGATATTGTATATCTTATATAGAATAGGGCTCTTTCTGGCGCTTACATTGCCAATACGCGTATCGTATGCCCTGGCATGTGTTTTAGCGGATATATTTTACTATATCTCTCGAAGGGACAGAAGGGCAGTAATAAATAATCTTACCATGGTCCTCGGACCCTCCGCCGGTGATAGAGCCATAGCCATGATGGCAAAAGATGTCTTTAGAAATTTCGCAAAATATCTTATTGATTTCTTCAGGTCTCAAAAGATAGACAAGGATTATCTGAAACAGAATGTGAAGGTGGAGGGTTCCGGCAATATAGATGATGCGCTGGCCATGGGCAAGGGAGTGATCATGCTTTCCGGCCATATAGGAAATTGGGAGCTGGGAGCCTTTGTGACTTCCATGATTGGTTATCCGATAAATGCCGTAGTTCTTACGCATAAAAATAAACGTATAAATGATTTTTTTACCAGTCAGAGGCTTATGGGCAATATGAAGCCCATAGAACTGGGCGCTTCGTTAAAGTCCTGCTACAGGGCGCTCAGAAATAACGAGCTCTTGGCGCTTTTAGGCGATAGGGATTTCACGAAGAACGGCATCTCTGTGGACTTTTTCGGAAAGAGGACTATGATGCCCAAGGGGCCCGCTACATTCAGCTACAGGCTGGGTTCTCCTATCGTTCCCGCTTTTCTGGTGAGGGAGCCGGATAACACTTTCAGATATTTCATGGAAAAGCCTATCATCTCGGCTCCCGGTCTTGACGAGGAAACAGCTGTCAGGGAGCTGACCGCCAGATGCTCCAGCGCCATAGAGGCGTGCGTTAAAAAATATCCAACGCAGTGGTTTGTATTTCGAAACATGTGGAATAACGATGATAAAGAATCTCTGCGTCCTGATACCATCATATAACGAAGCCAGGACGATCGGGCATATTGTCGCTGATCTGGTCCAGAAAGGATTTATCGTTTATGTGGTGGATGACGGCTCTACCGACGACACGGCCGGAATAGCGCATGCTCAAGGCGCGGTAGTCGTCAAGCATAAAAAGAATATGGGCAAGGGCGCGTCTTTGCGCGAGGGGTTCAAGCATATAATAAAAAAAGGATTCGACGCGGTCATAGTTATGGATGGTGACGGACAGCATCTGGTCGCCGATATAGGAAATTTTATCGAGAGGATGGAAGCGACGGGCGCGGACATGGTGATAGGCAACCGTATGCTGGATGTGTCGTCGATGCCCGAAGAGAGGAAACATACCAACCGTTTTATGTCCAGTTTTATATCATTCCTCTCCGGTCAGCGTATACCCGATAGCCAGTCCGGTTACCGCCTTATAAAAAGGGAGGTCCTGGAGAAGGTCAACCTTAGATCATCGAATTTTGAGATAGAATCCGAAATGATAATAAGATCGGCCAGAGCCGGATTTAAGATAGAGTCGGTGCCTATAAAGACCGTATATAATAACGAGAAGAGTAAAGTAAATCCTCTGGTTGATACACTGAGATTCATCGCTTTTGTCGCAAAGATAATATTTACAAAGTGACGTTATGCCGAAGAAGTTGAAAAAAGGGCTCGTACACATATATACAGGAGACGGAAAGGGTAAGACGACCGCGGCTTTCGGTCTGGCCCTCAGGGCTGCGGGCGCGGGGTTAAAAGTCTGTATATATCAATTTATAAAGGGTCCCGGCTTTAACGAAAATAAAATATTCGGCAATATCGGAAAGATAAAGATCGAGCAGTGCGGGAGAGGCCCGTTCATAAGAACGAAGCCCACTCCGAAAGACATCGAGTGCGCCTCGAGAGGATTTAAAAAAGTCTGCCGCATCATCGATTCAGGTCTTTACGATCTCGTGATCCTTGACGAAGTGAACGTCGCCCTGAAGATAGGTTTGATAAAGACCTCCGATATGTTAGTCCTTATAAGGCAAAAGCCCGTTTTTGTGGAGCTTGTCATGACGGGCAGATGCTGTCCGAAGAGCCTCTTCAGGTATGCGGACGTTGTAACCGAGATGAGGAAGATAAAACATCCGTTCGATAAAGGTGTGATGGCGCGAAAAGGCATTGAATATTAATATCCTTGACATAATACCGCGGTAATATTATAATCGCAGCTGTCTTTGAAATATAGCTATATAGGCGCCCGGGAGGGCTTAAAAGGGAATTCCGAGTGAAGTTAAACGGAAACGGTCCCGCCGCTGTAGGGGATGACGAAATTCTAAAGAGGCCATTGTCCTTTTGTATCGGGATGAGAAGGCATAGAAGAGTAGGATGATTCCCCAGTCAGAAGACCTACCTATATAATGATTCCGCCGATGCGGACTGGTACGTGAAATACCAGCATATACGGGTTTAGTAGAACAGGGAACTAGCCCTTGGCATTTTTGCCGAGGGCTTTTTTATTTAGGAGTGTCAACGAAATGCGAAAGATAATAGTTCTTGTCATTGTTTTTGGTTTATCATGGCAAACAGCATTTGCCGTAGAAAATGAACATAATGAAAACGATAAGAGTACCATTGAAAGCATTGCCGGGACAGTAAGCCAGCCAATAAAGGAGATACTGGGCAGTGTGGTCGGCCTTGAGAAGATAGTCGTGTCCCCCGACAGGATCAGGGAATCATCGACTATGACGGCCAGCGATGTGACGGTCATAGGACAGACGGAGATCGACGAAAAAAAAGATAATTTTGTAAAAGATATACTGGTCGATCAGGCGGGAGTGACCAAGACTTCGTCGGGCGCCTTCGGCGGGCAGACGGAGATACGCATACGCGGCGCCAATCCAAACCATACGCTTGTGCTCATAGACGGCGTGAAGGTATACGACCCGGCATCCGTGAACGGTGCCTTCGATTTTGCCAACCTGCCTTTCGATAACATAAAGCAGATCGAGGTTTTAAGGGGGGCGCAGAGCTCGCTGTATGGTTCCGACGCAATAGGGGGAGTCATAAGCATCGAGAGCAAAAAGCCTGACGCGCCGTTCCTGGAGACCGGCATCGAATCAGGGTCATTTCAGACACTGACTGAGTATGTAAATCTGGGGGGATACGAAAAAGGGCTGCATTATTCGTTCGCTTTTTCGCAATTCAATACTCAGGGGATCTCGTCTGCCGATCAGCGGACTATTCCGAATATACAGGAAACAGATCCATATAGAAGGACCAGCGTCGCGGGACGGTTAGATTACGAAATCACCCCAGACCTTACCGTAGGAACCACTATCAGGAACGTATACGCGCGCAACAAATATGACGACTCGAATCCCGTGACGTGGGCATTACAGGACAATGACCAGCTCACGGGTACATCCAACATGTTCCTTTATTCACTATATGTAGAACATAAACCGCTGGAGTGTTATGACTATTCGATCAGGTATTCATACATGGATAACTTGAGGCGCGACTTCGATCCTCCCGCGGGCCTCAGGGACTGGTATTGCGGAAAGGCGAACAGGTTTGATTTTCAGAATAATTTTCATATAAAAGATTTCGATATAGTTACCGTAGGATACGACTATGCCTACGAACAGTCGGACGCCTATTATTATAATACCGCCAACGGCGAAAGCAATGACCCAAAAGTTTTCGCGAGAAACTCGGCGCTCTACTTGCAGAACAAGGCATTCTATCAGGATCTTATCGGTTCCGCGCAAAGCATGCGCGTAGATCACCACTCGCAGTTCGGCACAAACCTGACTTACAAGATAGACGGTTTTTACCGTGCGCCGACCGGAACCAGGGCCAGAGGCTCATACGCGACATCGTTCAAGGCGCCGTCACTCTATCAGCTGCATGCCCCCGCCAACCCATCCTGGTTCTTCCTGGGCGGCAATCCTAATCTCAATCCCGAGAAGGCGCGATCTTTTGAAATAGGCATCGACCAATATGCTTTCAATAACGCCCTCAAAGTGAGCGTCACATATTTTTATACCAGATTTGGCGATCTTATACAGTATTTTACGGATCCCACCACGTTCCAGAGCACTTACATGAACGCATCAAAGGCGAAGTCGCTCGGCGTGGAATACGGGGCTGAGGTTAACCTGTTCGATGAAAAACTGAAAGTGGCGGCGAACCTGACCAGCCTCGGCACGAAAGATTACTCGACCGATAGGCAGCTTGCGCGCGTCCCTGTAGACCAATTCAATATCAACGTGAATATAAAACCTGTTCCGAAGTTGAGCATCAATACCAATATCGAGCATACGGGAATGCGTCTTAACATAGGGACCGATAAGATGAAGGCGCATACTGTGGTCGGTCTGACGGCGGAATATGCCGTTACCAAAGAGGTAAGCATCTATACCAGGCTGGAAAACCTATTCAATGAATACTATGAAGAGGTGCGCGGGTATGGTACTCCTGGATTTTCAGCTTACGGGGGCGTGAAAACGAAGTTCTAGGATAAATATTTTACTTTTATAGCTGCCTACGGTAAGATAGGTAAGAAACATGAAAAAATGTTTAAAGGTATGCGCCATATCGCTGGTCCTATCCTTGTTCCTGTCCGGCATTTCTTTCGGTACGGAAAACAAGTTATTGCGCGTTATTTCGCTTGCCCCATCATCTACGGAGATATTGTTTGCCCTTGGACTGGATCAGGAGATCGTCGGGGTGAGCCAATACTGCAATTATCCGAAGAGCGTTCATGGCAAGGAGAGGATAGGAACGTTCAGTCAGCCCGATATCGAGAAGATCATTTCACTGAAACCGGATATCATATTCTGTACTTCACTTGAACAGGCACCGGCTGTCGCAAAATTAAGACAATTAGGATTTAAAGTCTGTGTAAGCGACCCCTCCAATCTGAAAGAACTGTTCGCTTCTATTAAGGAAATGGGACAGCTCGTTAATAAAGAATATGCCGCCAATAGCCTGATCGATAAGATGAAGACCGGGATAAAGAGCGTTACCGATATGGTCGCATCCGTTCCGGAATCACAGAGACCTAAAGCATACGTTGAATTTTGGGGCAACCCGATAATGACGGCAGGCTCCGGCTCTTTGATCGACGAGCTTATCGCTGCCTCCGGCGGCATAAATATCGCGTCGAACGCTAAGAAGAATTACAGTTATTTCAGCGCGGAGGATGTCATTAAACAGAATCCGGATGTGATCATATTGTGCTATATGCAGAAAAAGAATGCCCTTGATACGATAAAGAGCAGGTTCGGCTGGAGAGATATATCCGCCGTAAGAAATGGGCGGGTGTATAATGATGTAGATCCGGATACAATATTGAGGCCGGGCCCACGAATAGTGGATGGATTGGTCGAAATGCATAAGAGGTTCTATCCCCAATGAACTACAGAGCAAAAAGAAATATAATCGCGCTCGTCGCTATATTCTTCGCATCGATAGTGTGGGCGATCTTAAAAGGCTCTGTCGATATTTCATGGCAATCTCTATTCCTTAAAGAGAACCGGCAAATACTCGATATGAGGCTGGCCCGTATCATGCTG
The DNA here is from genome assembly GCA_026387175.1 of Candidatus Omnitrophota bacterium. Lineage (NCBI taxonomy): Bacteria > Pseudomonadati > Candidatus Omnitrophota > Candidatus Omnitrophota bacterium. Next base: position 217,934 of record JAPLME010000007.1, on the reverse strand, counting down.
GCAGTCGTAACCGGCAGCGGCCTGGCCGTCTCGGGCGCGGCACTTCAGGCGATATTGCGCAATTCTCTCGCGGAGCCATATCTATTGGGAACATCTAGCGGCGCAGGACTAGGCGCCGTCCTGGCGATCATGACAGGCATAACCGGCATCTTTGTGCCTCTCACAGCGTTTGTCGGCGCGCTCTTAAGCATGGTACTGGTATACAGCATCGCCAGACAGAATAATAGGCTTCCGGCCCAGTCGCTTGTGCTGTCAGGCGTAATAGTTTCAACGGCGCTCTCCGGAGTGATAGTCTTCTTGATATCCGCATCGGGGAAAGAGACGCTTCATAGCATGATCTGGTGGCTCTGGGGCAGCTTCGAAGTCTTCGATATCAATCTTCTTTCAGTAGTCGGCCTGGCAGTGTCCATTTCCGTAGTCGCGATCTTCATGCTTTCTCAGGACCTGAATGCCATAAGTATTGGAGAAGAGGAAGCGGTCCATCTGGGAATAAAGACCGAAATGATAAAGAAGATGACGTTTATTATCACATCGTTCATAACCGCAAGCCTTATTTGCGTGTGCGGAATGATCGGCTTCGTAGGGCTGATAGTTCCTCACATTATGAGGCATGTAGTCGGGCCGAATCACAGAGCGCTTATCCCGGCTTCCTGCATCGGAGGCGCGGCGTTTATGGTCATCTGTGATACGATCTCGCGCACGGCATGCCCGCCCGTAGAGATACCCATTGGAGTCATCACCGCGGTGATTGGAGCGCCGATATTCATAATATTGTCGAAGCGTACTCAGAAGGTGAGCTAATGCCCGATCTTCTTTTAAAAGTACGGGGTCTTAAGGGAGGGTATGGCGCCCAGGATGTAATAAAAGATATCTCTTTTGACGTGAAGAATGGAGAATTTCTGGGTATCATCGGGCCGAACGGGTCCGGTAAATCGACGCTTCTCCGGCTTCTCAGCCGCGCTCTCCCGCTTAAAGGGGGCGATATCGAGCTTGAATCGAAGGATACGAAAAAGATACATATAAAAGAATTCTGTAAAAAAGTGGCTTTCGTCTCTCAGGATGTGACGATCAATTTTCCTTTCACCTCCGGCGAGATCGCGCTTATGGGAAGAATACCGCATATGGGAAGGCTTCAATTCGAGACGAAAAAAGATCATTCCATAGCCTGCGATAGCCTATCCCTCACGGACGCGCTGCACTTGAAGGATAAGTATATTACCGAATTGAGCGCCGGAGAGAGGCAGAGGGTCGTTATCGCAAAAGCTCTCGCGCAGGAGCCTATCCTGCTTTTCCTGGACGAGCCTACTTCACATCTCGACATAAGCCATCAGATACAGATACTGGACCTACTAAAAAAATTAAACCGCGAAAACGGACTGACGATCATCATCGTCCTGCATGACCTGAATCTGGCCAGCGAATACTGCAGCCGGATCATGCTGTTGGAAGACGGCAGGATCTTCAAAGATGCCGCACCCAAGGATATCCTTACATACCAGAATATAGAAGCTGTCTATAAGACGGTTGTAGTAGTAAATGAGAATCCGATATCGCACAAACCCTACATAGTCCTGGTCTCGGGAGAGTCGATATGCCGAAAAAGGTGATTTTGGTACGGCATGGCCGCACCAGATGGAACGCTGAGAGGCGTTATATGGGCGTTACCGATATAGATCTCGATGATACAGGGCTCGCTCAAGCGGAAAAATTAAAGAAGAGATTATCTCTGGAGGAGATAGATAAGGTATACGCAAGCGACAGTTGCAGGGCGCTTAATTTCGCTTCGATAATTTTCGATCGAAAACCCATTGTAAAGATGCGGGAGCTTCGGGAGATGAATTTTGGCGTGCTGGAAGGTATGACATATGAAGAGATCCTTAGGAAATATCCTAAGGTATACGATGAATGGCTGAGTGACATTCATTCTGCCAATATACCTGAAGGCGAATCCATGCAGAGCATGAAGGAGAGGGTGCTGGGAGCGTTCAATAAAATAACATCGGCCAATAGGGGCAAGATTTTGGCGATAGTGACGCATGCAGGCCCCATCAGAGTGATAGTGAACGATATTACGCGCTCTGTAAATTTCTGGGATGTGATGCCTGATTCGGCAAGTGTCAGTGTGATCGAATTTGCGGATAAAATGCCGAAGGTTGTATTGATTAACGATACTTCGCACCTATAGGAGGAATGTGTGGGCAAGATAATTTTCATACTGGGCGGCGCGCGGAGCGGTAAGAGCAATTACGCCACAGCGCTTGCAGGCAAGTCCGGAAAAAAGGTTGCTTTTATTGCCACTTGTCAAGGGCTTGACGAGGAGATGAGAATGCGGATAACCTCTCATCGGAAACAACGGCCTTCATCATGGAAGACGTTCGAGGAGCCTCTGGATATCCGTAAGGCGCTAAAAAATGCGAGATCCGGGTTCGATGCGATATTGATAGATTGCCTGACGCTTTTAGTCTCCAACCTTCTTCTCAAAGGTGTGGAGGGAGCGGCCATTGAAAAGAAAATAACCGGTATCATCAAAGAGCTTAAGAATATGAAATCCGATTCTATAATCGTATCTAATGAGGTAGGATTAGGGATAGTCCCGGAGAATAACCTTGCTAGAGATTTCAGGGATATAGGCGGAAGAGTGAACCAGATAGTGGCCAAAGAGGCAAATGAGGTATACTTTCTCGTCTCAGGGCTGCCGGTAAAAATTAAGTAAGGAAAAAAGGGGAAGATCGAATGATAGCGAAACAAGCAAATTTAAGTTCAAAGAAGATAGAAGCTGTTGTAAATAATATAGGCACTCTCGATGATAAGCTCATACAGAAGACACAGGAGAGGCTCGACTTTCTTACTAAGCCTCAGGGCAGCCTTGGTAAATTAGAACACCTTGCAAAACTGATAACAGGCATTACGGGTAAGGCGGACCCGGTACTCAGCGATAAAGTGATCTTTACGCTTGCGGCGGACCACGGTGTTACGGAAGAAGGGGTGAGCGCCTATCCGAAAGATGTGACCGCCCAGATGGTCTATAATTTCATACGCGGCGGCGCAGGTATAAATGTCCTTGCTAGCCACGTTGGCGCCAGGGTAGTTGTCGTGGATATGGGCGTGGCCTCAGATCTTGAAAATAAGAAAGGTCTTATCATAAAAAAGATCGGCTACAGCACAATGAATATGGCTAAGGGCCCGGCAATGTCTCGCGAAGACGCGGTACGGTCCATAGAGACGGGGATCGAAGTATTTGAGGAGGAATATAAAAAAGGTATCGATATAGCCGGCACGGGCGATATGGGGATCGGGAACACGACGGCATCGAGCGCTATCACGGCTGTCTTTACGAAGAAGCGGGTCGAGGAGATAACCGGTCGGGGCACCGGCGTCGACGATAAAGGGTTAAGAAATAAGATAGCGATTATAGAAAAAGCTATAGCTTTGAACGCGCCCGACGCTTCCGATGCTATCGATGTACTTGCGAAGGTAGGTGGTTTTGAGATAGGTGGTCTAGCAGGCGTTATTCTCTGTGCGGCATCCAGGCGAGTACCTGTAGTGATAGACGGTTTTATTTCAGGCGCCGCGGCACTCGTAGCATTTCACATCTCGCCGAAAGTGAAGGACTATCTGATCGCCTCACATTGTTCTGTCGAAAGAGGCCATGGCGTAATACTCGACCACATCGGGTTAAAGCCTCTCTTAAATCTCGATCTGCGATTGGGGGAGGGCACAGGAGCCGCGCTCGGGATCGGTCTCGTCGATGCAAGCATAAAGATACTGACCCGGATGGCAACATTTAAAAGCGCCGGCGTTTCTCAAAAGGGAGAGTAGATGCGAAGCTTCTTAGCGGCCTTACAATTTCTTACGATCGTCCCTATAAGGACAAGGCAAGCCAGTGAAAGCGATTTGCCGCTATCCATGGTCTATTTTCCTTTGGTGGGACTCTTGATAGGGCTGATCCTTATCATGGCTATTGGGATAGCGATGTTTTTTGGCCTGAACGATATCGCGATAAACAGTATCATCGTCGTGCTTCTTGTGCTTATAACGGGTGGCTTGCATCTGGACGGATTGGCCGATACTTTTGACGCGATAGCGAGCGGCAAACCGAAGGATGAAATGCTGAAGATAATGCGGGATCCCCATATAGGCACCATGGGAGTGCTGGCGTTACTCTCAGCGCTTCTTTTAAAGCTGTCATTCTTATTCTGCATGTCCGGAAACGGTAAAATTATTTCAATTATTCTGATGTGTGTTTTGAGCAGATGGTCGATGGTGATGGTAATGTCGATTTTTCCTTATGCTCGCGACAGAGGAAAAGCAAAGACATTTATTGAAGGCATTAATCCAAGGATAGTGGCTATTGCTACGCTTATTACGATTATAACAGTGGTCATGGTAGCCAAATTTCAAGGGATCGTGCTTTTCGTATTGATCGGATCGGCTTCATATCTGTTTGCGGGATCCGTCGCCAGGAAGATCGGCGGTATAACAGGCGATACACTGGGGGCGGTGTGCGAATTGATGGAAGTGGTCACGCTCTTTTTGATATGTGTAATTAACGGAGGTGCGCTTTGAACAAGCTGGCGGCGATATCATCGTGGAGCGGCGGAAAAGACAGCTGCTATGCGTATTTTAAAGCGATAAAAGCAGGTTGTGAAGTTAAATATCTGCTGAACTTTACCACTAGGGGCACCGGCCGCGGATGTTTTCATGGGATCGAGGGCAGGCTGATGCGCAGGCAGGCGAGTTTGTTGGGAGTCCCTCTGGTCCAGAGGGAGGTAAGCCCCGATATGCGGAAATATGAAGAAGAATTTAAAGAGGCCGTATCGGAATTGAAAATCAATGGTATAGGCGCAATGGTCTTCGGAGATATCTACCTCCTGGAACATGCGAGTTGGGTGGATCGTGTATGTAAAGATCTAGCGATAACTCCGGTTGAACCGTTATGGAACCTCCCCGCCGCGCGGATTCTCGAAGAGTTTTTGGACCTGGGGTTCAAGGCGATCATAGTGAGCTGCCAGGCGGAGAAGCTGGGCAAGGAATTTATTGGCCGGTGCCTCGAAAAAAGCATGATCAAGGAGTTTGAAGACAGAGGCGTTTGCCCCTGCGGAGAGAACGGAGAATTTCACACCCTTGTCGTAGATGGGCCGATATTCAAAGAACCGATAAAGATATTGGAAAGCGAAACCATATTTAAAGAAGGTTTCTGGAAGCACTGGTTTCTCGATATTAAAAGATATGAATAAATGCATATTACGCTTAAAGAAGCCATCGTAATTTCTATCTTTATTCATTCAGCGATATTTCTGCCGCTATCTGGCAAGAATATCCCGCCAACGCATGTCGTGCATAAAAAGGACAGCATCATAGTCGATTATATAAAATACAAAGAGCCGGAGGCTAAAATACCCGAGACTCCTAAGATAGAAGTCACTCCGAAGGTGGAGATGAAACAGTCCATCAACGCACCGGCCGATAAGGCACCCGCAAAGACCGAGAAAAACAATACGGATGCGCTTGCCGCCAAACAGGCTAAGATCATGTCCACAAAAGACTATGTGAATTATTACCAGCTGATACGCGAGAAGATCCGGCGGAAGTTGAAGGAGAGGTACCGCGGTTATTACAATGAAGGGGATGTCTGTCTCGTCTTTGTGCTGCGTTCCGATGGTGTGCTTATCAGTGCTGCTGCAAGCCCCGAGATATCGACGCGCGATCGGACGCTCATCGATACTGCTATCCAAAGCCTCAAAGAGGCCGCACCGTTTACGCCGTTCCCCAAAGCTCTCACGCTTCCCCAGATGTCCTTCACCCTTACCGTTTCATTCAAAAAATCGGTTAAGTTATAAAAAAGGTATTTGCCTGCCTCGGCTCTCTATGTTATTCTTCTATGTATGTATATAGCCAAAATAAAACATCCCATCATATTTAATGCAATAGCGATAGCTATAACATTTCTATTGTCGATAGAGAGCTTCTTATTTGTCGATGAAGCTAAGGCATTAGCGCCATATGCAGGGACGGAAGTAATATCCACTAGACGGGAAATGCTGCGAGCCTATCTGGAAAGGGCTGAAATAATAGATGCCCGGCAAGATCAGGAAGCGAGGCGTCTCCTGGAAGCCAATAATGCAGATGCTCTCTTATTATCGCATGGCAAGATCATCCTATCCGAAAAAGCCTCTCAAGGCAATTTGAGCCTGCTTAGAGCTATTATTCATGAAGAGATAGAGGCCACTATGCAGATAATGGCCCGGGAAGATAGATATAAATATTCGGGCTTAAAAGAATTGATACTACCGCAACGTAAAATATTAAGTACATACTACGATCTATTTTCCGCCGATAGAAAACCCGATTTACCCGCGGATTTGCTGCTCAACGATATTATGGCGAAAGCGTTTGAGCTATTAATCCTCAAAGAGGAGCGCCTGATCTATGATAATGAAATTACCGCCGAAGAGAAAGCGTTTTTAAGTGAGGTGGCTCCTATAGTAATGGCGAATAAGCATAACTACTTCACGGGTGTCTTCTGGGATTGGAATGCGCGCCATATGAAGATAAGAGTCGCCCTGGCCAATGGCAATAACTTTTATCAGGCGGCTGATAATAATAAGAAAGATGATTCCGAAACTCTGAAACATGAGACACCGGAAGAGGCCAGGCTTTTTGTCGACGATTTTATCAAGAATGCCCTCTTAAAAAAAGAGGAGTGGGAAGCTTATCAATTTTATCAAGCGTTCGCGCGCGCCTTGCAAGAGATAGGGGTATTCTATTCATATTGCGATGTAACACGTGGCGATCACATAACCTTTGAAGAACAAGAAGAGGCTGGGCGAGTTAATTTTACCTGCGCGGACGCGCTTTCTGCCCTGCATGAAAGAGAGCCGCAGTATGCCGCGATGTTATTCGCAGGGTTTGACCAACATCATTTTACAAGCCATAAGCGAGATAACGAATACTACATTAATTCAGGGGATTTCCTTCAAGCCGATCCTGCAATTATAGCGGATGTCCTGCGCCTTAACCATCTCTTTCAACAAAATGGACAAGCCATAGAATTAACCGAAGAATTCAAGGAAAGATGGAAACCGGTTAGCCGTAGCTCCCTGGAGGCAGAAAGCCTTATAACAACCCACAAGAGGGTGCTGGTTTCGCGCGATGGCAAACAGACATCATTTCTTGTTAATAATGAATCGCTTCCATTACTCATGTCGTCTTTATTATCGTTCGCGTATATGGGCGTAGAAGATACGAAAAAAGAAGAATACTTTATTCAGATATTATCAAAATTACCTGAAGACACGCTTATAGCATACATGGAGGATGAGCTCAAATTTTTATTTTCGCATTCATATATCAGGGAGCCAAATACCGGGTTGAGAGATTTAGGAAATGTTTCGTACCCAAGGAATGAAAGCTTGAAGGGAGAGATTGTTTTAACTCTGAACTTGCTCAGGAGGATGGCTCGATCCGGAATGATAGATGTCGGTCACAGCGAGCTTCTGAAAGACATATTGAGCGTAGATGAGGCGGCTCCACCATCGTATTGGCACCCCGACTGGGAGGCCCCGAAAGGAGAGAGGCTTGAGCGCGCAAAGCTTCTTATCATCAGGGTCAGGTTATATAAAGATATCCTATTGAGCCAGACCGCATACCATGATCTGTCATTCGATAAACAGAATACGGCTGTTATGCTGAATAACAAACTGGCGGCGGGAGCCTATCAAAACTTCCGCGATCTGTATGGTTGGGAGATGGAGGGCTGCTGGGATGCGTTTTTGGATCTATTATACCTAGGTCGGGAGACAGCGGCGCTTGTAATCAGGGGAACGCCAAGCAACGGACATGCTTATATTATAGATATGTTCAAGAACATTATGCAATCTCGCCCCGAAGGCAGGACCAGATTGAGCAGGTTTTGCATAGATGTGATTCCTGATTGGTCAGCACTAACTGAAGAAGAGTTTAGGAAATTTTATGCCAAATCAGATAATCCTTACGACACGTCTTTTTTATTAATGTATTTCTCAGGAAAAGTGCCGCATTTCGCGACGTTTATTAACACCTCCGACTTAAAACGCATGATACTTTTTTGCCAAAGGATGATGGGAGTCGGCACGGAAAGCCTTATTATATCTATCATCTATGATATCGCGGTCGCCAGGATGGATTTATGGGTCGAATTAACTGAGTCGGAGAGGGAATGGCTCGAAAGCATTTCTGAGAAGTATGCGCCAGAAATAGAAACGGAAGAAAAAGAGCTGACATTCGAAGAAGCTTTAACAAAAGCAAGGATAGCCGTCGTATCGGTGGGTCGTGCTATGTCAGAAGAGGATGGGATTGTTTACTTCAGTGAAAAAGAACAAAAGTTTTATACCTATGACCGTTGCGGAGATGTGCTGGAAAAAATAGGCACACTGTTTGCAGGTGGGGACCTGAGCCAGGCTTTGCACGAATGGGCATTTTTATCCGAAAAGATTTTAAGAGACATCGATATTTTTGAAGAAAGAGCCAGAGGTAAAGAAGCTTTTGTTCTGGATGAAGCGCTAAAGAATTGTCGGCAGAGCATTGCACATCTTGACAAAGCGTTTCAGAAACTTATCGCTGAGGCTACTGAGATAAAAATATCGACAGTTGCGAGGATTGGCGTCTCCGTGGGTAGGCTTCATTGCATCGACCATACCGATAATATGCATGAACTTGTCAGAAGAGTTCAGCAGGTGGGTAAAGATGATATAGCGGTGGCAAGGTATTTCCCTACAGAATACGTGCTAATGAATCCGAATGAAGGAATATTGTCCGGTGTCTCCGAGAGAGAAGGCAGTCCCGATCATTCAAGCGTATTAGCCAGCATGTGGGTTATTCCGCATGCCATACTCCCCAGGGCGGATGTTTTTATGAAACTCTGGGACGGGAAACAGGTATTGTTCGCGTCCACCGGCGAAGGCGCTCTCATGAGAATAATAGATGATTCTGAATCTCGGCGTTACTCATTAAACATAGAAGAAATTCGGGACCAGATAAAAGTTGATATACCGGAGGCAGACTTAAATGATCCGAGATTATTCTCAACGTTAGATACACTGAGACAGAAAGATAAAAATGTTTTCGGCGCAAAGGCCGCGAGGCTTGGAGAGTTAAAGAAGAACGGCATGGATAATATTCCCGATGGCCTGGCTATATCATTTAAGGCATATCAGCAGTTTTTGGAAACAAATCCACAGATCAAAAGAGAGATAGAGGAGCTTGTCGTAATCTGCAAGGAATTAACGGGCGAGAAAGAGAGGCGGCTGGTACGAATCCGAAATATGATAGCCAGTACCTCTATTCCGGGCGGATTGCGCCGAGAGATACTGGATGAGATTCACAAAGTCTTCGGTAAGGACCCCATCCTTTTCGTGAGATCATCCACTAACTGCGAGGATTTAAAAAATTTTTCCGGGGCAGGATTGCATGACAGTTACGAATTTATCTCGGGAGATGATGAGATATTGGAGCACATACAGATGGTATGGGCCTCCATATGGAATTTAAGAGCTTTTGATGAAAGGGAAAGGTGGAACATAGATCATGGGAAGGTCTATCCGGCGGTATTGTTGCAGAATGGACGAATGAGCCGGAAATCGTTTGTAGTCTTTACCCATCACCCGGAGACAGGGAAGAATGATGGCAAGATAAGGATATGGGCATCTTATGGGTTGGGAAGGACGTTAACAGATAAAGAATCGTATCCGGGCGAAGGAGCCCTTTGGATCTATGACAGGGTAACCGGCGAGCTGAAGAATAAATCGCCTTCCCGTAAGATCAAAATAGCAGTGGCTGTAAAAAATGAGGGAAAAGTCCGCATATTTTCTGAAGAAGGAATTTACGATAAGGTCCTGACGCAGAGCGAGGCGGAAACTGTTGTGCGGGAATGCCTGGAGATCGAGAGGGTTCTCGGCAGTGGACAGGATATCGAAGGCGGCTTCGATGATAACGGCCTATTCATTGTGCAATCACGGGATGTTCCGGAGAGGATAGATTTAACAAAATTCGTTAATGATCTGCTACGGCTTGGGACCACCCTGCCTGGCGCTTCACCGGAAGAGATTGAATTTATCACCTCGGTGAAGGCGCTCGTGGAGACTTCGCTGCAAGAATTTAGCGACAGAGCCATCGAAGCGGACAATAAGAGCGCTTTTTATGAAAAGAATGGTCAGAGCCTGATACTCTATGCCGACGATATACTGGAAAATGCAATTGTGGTCGACCTTGAGAACACGATTAAGAATATCCTATCGAAGCATAATATATTAAGCGGCGGCAAGATAATATTATTCGCAAGAAATTCAGTTAATGCTTCTATTCTAGAGCGAATGCTGAAACGCGCGGATCCGAGCTTGGAAGTAACTACTATAACGAGCGGCGAGCTCGAGGAGAGCAAACATACTAATGGAAGTGAGGCGAGGGAAGTAAAAGGGCTCGTAGAGCTTGCGAAAGCCAGAGGCGCGGCTAATATATTAGCTCTCATAAAAGGCCCGACAGTCGAGCCTGAATCGCTAGCATCCTGCTCCAAGGAAACGGAAGTCCCCGTGATAGTTATAGGGGCAGAGAAAGCGTTGTATTCATTTGCTCAAGCGATAGCGATGGCAATCGATATAAAGATCAAAAACGGCTCCGGCGGCTGGCTGATCATCTTACCTCCGCTAAGAACCTTCACTAAAGAATTACAAGCTCAGTACGAAGAATATCGGCGCTCTCTACACGCCTTACAATCCGCATAATTTCGGACAAAAAATTCCGCTTGTGATTTTTGGCGAAGTGTTCTATTCTATTAATGCTAACAGGGAGGCTATGATGAAAAAACTAACTATAGCGATTATCGTATCGATTCTAGGCGCGAGCTTTGCTTTCGCTCAAACCTATAATAACACTTCTGTCGATGATCAGGCACAACAGGCACAGGAAGAGAAGAATCTCGAGATATTGAGCAAGAAACTGGTTCGCATGAAGAAAGAGATGGATAAGTTCGTGAAGGATATGACCGCTACCTATACGAGTACGCAAGACCCGGCGACGGCGACATTCGGCGGTGACGTGAAGGTGGATGTGGCCGAAAACGATAATGGTTTCACGGTAACGGCGGACCTACCCGGCATGGACAAGGACAAGATAGACGTCACTCTGGAGAATGCCAGGATCCTGAAGATATCCGGGATGCGCCATGTGGAGAAGAAGGAGACGTCTCCCACGGGGGTCATAAGGCAGGAGCGTATGGAAGGAAAATTCGAACGCGTGCTAGAGCTTCCGGCTGAATGCAAAAGCGATGGCATAAGCGCTTCATATAAAAACGGCGTCCTCGAGATAACGATACCTAAGAAAGCGCCTATAAGTGTCGAAACTGTAAAGGTTAAGGTCCAGTAATTATTTAAATTTTAAAATCGGAGGTAATTTCAGTGAAAGCTTCGGAGTTGAAGAGAGGGATGATAATAAAGGACGGGGGAGAGCTTTTTGTTGTAATTGACGTTGAGCACAGGACCCCCGGAAACCTGCGCGCGATATACCAGATGACGCTAAAGAGCGTAGTTGGCGAAAAATTGGTCAATAAGCGCTTTAGCCCGGCCGACTCGGTAGAGAAGGCCGATCTAGAATCGAAGAAAGCGCAGTATCTATATAGCGACCATTCCGGAGTTCACTTCATGGATATGGAGAATTACGAGAGCCTATCCCTGCCAACGGAGTTAGTGGGTAAGTCCAAGGATTATCTGAAAGAGAACCTCCCCGTAGAGATACTATATTTCGAACATGCGCCCGTTACCATTGAAATTCCGGTCAGCGTGTCACTGAAGATAGTCGAATCGGCGCCCGGAGCCAAAGGCGATACGTCCGGCAGAGCCATGAAACCGGCAACGATGGAGACGGGGCTTGTGGTCCAGGTCCCGTTATTTATCGAAGAAGGCGAGACCATACTGGTCGACAGCCGCACAGGCGAATATCTTGGAAGGGCGTAGTAATCCGGTAATAATCATAGGCGGCGGCGCTTCGGGGATCCTTGCCGCGATCAGCGTAAAACGCCGGGGTATTCCGGTTGTGATATGCGAGCGGATGAACCGGCTCGGCAGAAAGATCCTCGCCTCAGGCAACGGCCGCTGCAATCTTCTGAACGACACGCTTGATAACTCATTCTATAATCCTGCCGCGAGACATCTTGTAGATTCCGTATTTTCAAAATTTGGTAAAAATGATATCAAAAGCTTTTTTGAAAACCTGGGGTTGAAGGTTTATTCCGAAGAAGGCAGGATATTCCCCGAGACAAACCAATCCGCGACCGTTCTAAAAATTCTCGACATGGAGCTAAGCAGGTTGTCCATTCCGGTGGAGTTCGATTTTAAGGTATCGAGAATAACGGACAGTAAAAACGGCTTTACCGTATTATCCGATTCGGGTAAGAAGGTCACCGGGCCCGCCGTCATCCTGGCCTGCGGCGGCAGGTCTTATCCCGCCCTCGGATCGGACGGGAGCGCCTACAATATCGCTGAACATTTAGGCCATACCATAATCGATCCGGTGCCTGTTGCGGTTCCATTGATCATTAAAGATGAGTTATGCCATATCTTGCAGGGACAAAAGATATTTGCGCGGATAAAGAGCCTGATCGACGGGAAGGCTGTAAACGAATCATCGGGCGACCTCTTATTCACAAAATACGGGTTATCCGGCAGCGCGATCCTGGACATCAGCGAAGAGGTCTCTATCGCGATCAATCGTAATAGGTCGGGCGATGCAGTCCTTTCTATAGATATGGTACCGTTTATGGACGAGGTTGAGCTATCGAACGAGCTGTTAAAAAGGATTCAAGGTGGCCTTCTGGCAGAAGATCTTACCACCGGGATATTGCCCAACAAGTTCGGCGCCGCATTAAAAGAGATACTAAAAACTAAAGAGCCTAAATTGATCACGAGGAACTTGAAAGACAGGCGATTTAAAGTCATAGGGACCAGAGGATGGAATGAAGCGGACTTTACCGCGGGCGGCGTAGATGTGAAAGAAGTCGATGCGATGAGCCTGGGATCGGTTGTAAAAAAGGGTCTGTATTTCGCGGGCGAAATACTGGATGTTAACGGCAAGAGGGGCGGATATAATCTTGCCTGGGCGTGGGCCTCCGGTTATATCGCGGGAAGGGAGGCGGCAGATTGCGTAAAATAATACTTGCATCGGGATCGAAAGCAAGGCAGAAACTCTTAAGGCAGATGGGCCTTAAGTTCACCGTCGCCTTATCAAGGACAAGAGAATGCCATATTTTACGGGGCAAGGCAAGCCGGATCGTGATGAATAATGCAATGGAAAAAGCTCTTGATGTAGCGCGCCGTTATCGCTCCGGGGTTGTGATAGGCGCGGATACCGTAGTCCTTGTAGGAAAAAAGATGATCGGTAAACCAAGAGATCTGAAGGATGCTCGCCGGACGCTGAAACTCCTTTCGAACAAGCCGCAATGGGTATATAGCGGCGTGGCGGTAATAGATATTGATAATGGTAAAAGATATCTCGATTACGAAAAAACTAAGATCTATATGTATAAACTGAGCGATAAGCAGATAATGAACTATTTTAAAAAAGTCTCTCCTCTCGATAAGGCCGGATCGTTCGATATCCAGGGTCTGGGCGGCATATTCATCGATCGTATCGAGGGCTGTTTTTATAACGTTGTGGGGCTACCGATCGCAAAACTGGCAGGGATGCTCCGCCGGACAGGGATTGATTTTTTCGAAAAATAATAGAAAGAGGGAAGGCTTTTTTATGGAAAAAATAAAGTTCGATTTCAATAACATGTTCAGCCATAGCGTAGGCAAGCGCCATGGAGCAACAGAAGAGGATATCAGGCAGATAAGAAAAAGCGCAAGCTCCGCTCACAAACATCTTAAGGATGTACTCGCCAACCGCGACAACAGGATAATCCTGGGGCTCGAGTGGGCTAAGCTGCCGTATCAGGCCAAAGATACCGTAAAGGCCATTCAGAGACTGGGCGACGAAATAGCTTCATCATATGAAAACGTCGTATCGCTTGGTATAGGCGGATCGTACTTAGGACTGAAAGCCGCGCAGGATGCATTGTGCCCTGCGTATTATAATGAATTCAGCTCTTTACGGCGCGGCAGGCCGAAAATTTATTTTGACGGAAATAATATGGACCCTGACACGCTTAGCGTATTATTGAAGAATATTGACCCAAAAAAAACTTTCATTGTCGTTATTTCGAAATCAGGCGAAACGACCGAAACCAAGGCGGCGTTTTCCGTAATCGAGAAATGGCTTAAAAGATCGGTGGGAGCGCGTTATGGCAGGCAGATTATAGCTATAACTGATCCCGGTAGCGGTACGCTCAGAAAAAAAGTAGACTTTGAGCAGGCAAAAGATCCGCTCAGTTTTCGAAACTTGAGCGTGATGAAAGGCGTTGGAGGTCGGTTCTCGGAATTAAATATAGGGCTACTGCATTTAGCTATAGCAGGTATTGACATACAGAAAGTTCTCGATGGCGCGAAGGCAATGGCCAGGCAATGCGGGGAAGCGAACCTTGCGAAAAACCCGGCATATCTGTATGCCGTTCTTCAAACGATCATGTATCGAAAGAAGAACAAGTCCATCGCTATCGTAATGCCATTCTCTGAGAGGCTAAAATCCACCGCGGATTGGTATGTGCAGCTTTTGGCTGAGAGCTTGGGGAAAAAATACGCCAGGAAGATCAGGCAGGACGACGGCAGGGAGATCTGGGGGCAGGATAGCGGTAATATAGTCAATACCGGCAGGACTCCGATACCCGCGCGCGGCACAAACGACCTTCATTCGATACAGCAGAATAACATTGAAGGCGAAAATAATAAAACGGTTACATTCATAAAGGTGGAACGTTTCAAGGATGATATTAAAGTTTCAGGCACCGGCGATTTTCTGGAAGGAAGGCCGTATTCAAAACTTATCTCAATAGCCGAGGAGGCTACCGAATGGGCACTGGTCAGAGAGGAGCGTCCGAATTGCACGATAACACTACCCGAGATCTCGCCGTTTTACTGGGGGGCTGTTCTATTCTTTTTCGAGATAGCGACGGCTTTTGAAGGAGAGCTCCTCGGAGTGAATGCTTTTGACCAGCCGGGAGTTGAGGGATACAAGAATTATATGTATTATAAGCTGGGCAAGCCCGGGATGTCCAAAGCGGTATCTGACGATATAAGGAGCCATCCGCTGCTAAAGAAAACTAAATATATTATTCGATAGAAAAAAAGATAAATTTGTCAATAGCGGCATTGTAAGGTATACTTAATGCACATAACGAAAGGGGGTTGATAAATATGTCATGCATGTCATGCGCAGCCCATAAGAAAGCAAGGAAAAAGAAAACAACCAAGAAGGCGAAGAAGAGAAAAAGATAATATTCACATATAAGTCTTTAAATTAACCCCGGGCGGACAATAACCCCCGGGGTTTTATTATAAGCATGATTTTCCGACCCAGGGAGAGCATCTTTTCGTTGACATCCCTGAATGCGCTGTGATATAAGAAACCTATGCCAAAAATAAAAAATATCTGCATTATAGGCGATGGAGGCTGGGGCACCACTCTTGCGGTACTTCTCGCTAAAAAAGGTTATAATGTCACCATATGGGGCGCATTTCCCGAATACATAGAGGTATTGAAATCTACGCGGGAGAATATTAAATTCCTGCCCGGAGTCAAGATACCCGATAGCGTTAAGTTCACCGCTTCACTCGGAGATGCGCTTAAAGGCAGAGAGCTTATTGTGCTTGCTGTGCCGTCCCAGTTCATGAGAGGCGTATTGACCATGCTGAAGATGGAAGACCTTTCGGACAAGCTTTTTGTAAGCGTCACCAAGGGCATAGAGAACAGCACACTGAAACGAATGTCCGAAGTGATATGTGAGGTGCTGGGAGAACATAAGCTCGCGGTATTATCGGGTCCTACGATAGCTCTTGAGGTTGCCAACCTCTCACCGAGCACTGCCGTGGCCGCATCCAGTGATATCGACTTCGCTGTCCTCGTCCAGGAAATATTCATGACGGAACGTTTCAGGATATATGCTACCGATGATGTTGCCGGTGTCGAAGTCGGAGGGTCCTTAAAGAATATCATAGCGATAGCCGCGGGATCCATAGATGCGCTTGGGTTCGGAACGAACGCGAAAGCGGCGCTTCTGACCAGGGGCCTGGTAGAGATGGTCCGGCTTGGGGTAGCGATGGGGGGCAGGGCTGAGACATTCTACGGCCTTAGCGGACTTGGAGATCTCATGACGACATGCATAAGCCAGTATTCAAGAAATAGATGGCTCGGCGAGGAGATCGGCAAAGGAAAGTCACTTAAAGCGATATTGAAAGAGACCGATATGGTTGTCGAGGGTGTGGTGACGGCCAGATCCGCCTTCGATCTTGCGAGTAAATATAAGGTAGATATGCCCATCACCTGTGAAATATATAAAGTCTTATATGAGAATAAGGATCCGAAGAAAGCGGTTCATGACCTGATGACACGCTCGCCTAAAATCGAGGGGGAATATTGAGCGGGTAGGAGCCATGTCCGTTTTGATCCCATTAATTAAGAGGCTATCGAGAGCCTCTTTTTTATGGTATAGGAAAGTATAAAACACCTTCCCATACCACTGAAAATCGCGAAAGTCATCACCGAAGGCGATTTTCTTGTTGCCTGCGATCGGTCAAGTTTGATATAATATTGCTTCATATATAGTAATATAATGATATATACGTTTTCGGGGGGTGGCTCAGCCCGGCTAGAGCACTTGCTTGGGGTGCAAGGGGTCGCCAGTTCAAATCTGGTCCCCCCGACCATTTTAATAGTAGTTTACATTTGAGGGAGAACATGAAGAAGATAAATGTCGGAATAATCGGATTCGGCACGATCGGCGCAGGTGTGGTCAAAGCGCTTAAATCGAAGAGCAGATACCTGCGGGATAAGAGCGGTGTAGATGTCAATATCGCCTGGATATGCGATAAAGACCTGAAGGCCAGGAGGCCTGTTACGGTAAATAAAAAATTGCTGACAACGTCTATCGGCAAGGTTATTTACGACCCAAAGGTGGATATCGTAGTGGAGCTCGTCGGAGGCGTCGAACCCGCAAAGTCTATCGTGATGGAGGCGCTCAGGGCCGGCAAGAGCGTGGTCACCGCCAATAAAGCGCTATTATCCGATTCCGGACCTGAGATATTCGCCCTGGCTGACGAACTTGGCCTTTCGGTGGGTTTTGAGGCAAGCGTGGGCGGCGGCATCCCGATAATACGGGCGATGAAGGAGGGTTTCATCGCTAACAGATTCAGCCTTGTCTACGGTATTATTAACGGGACCAGTAATTTTATCTTATCGAAGATGGCCGAGGAGAAGGTCTCGTTTAACGAGGCGCTCGAGATAGCGCAAGATAAGGGATATGCCGAGCGGGACCCGCGCCTGGATATCAGCGGCGGCGATTCGGCGCATAAGCTTTCCGTCCTTGCTAGTTTAGGGTTCGGTATCACCGCTAAGGGTTCAGACATATTCACAGAAGGCATTACGGATATCGATAGGGACGATATAGAGTACGCACTCGATATGGGGTATGCTGTAAAGCCGCTTGCGATCGCAAAAAGGTCCGGAGATGAACTCGAGCTTCGCGTCCATCCGACATTAATTGAAAAAACGCATTTGCTGGCTAATGTTAACGGCGTCTACAACGCAATCTTCGTTAAGGGGGATCTTGTAGGAGAAAATCTTTTCTATGGGCAGGGAGCAGGGGCTCTTCCGACTTCAAGCGCTGTCATAAGCGATATTATCTCAATAGCTGGGAATAGCAAGATCTCCTGCTGTGGAGGCCGAAATACATCTCAGAAGCATGTGCCAATCAGGAAGGATGTGGCGCGCATAAAGAAGATGGATGAGGTCCGGACCCGGTATTATATAAAATTCCTCGCGTTGGATAAGCCGGGTGTTTTAGCAAAGATATCGGGGATCCTCGCGAAACATAATATAAGTATCGCAAGCGTTACACAGAAAGAAAGGCGCGCTGTCGGCGCGGTGCCGATAGTGATGATGACTCACGATTCATTAGAGAAAGATATGTCGAAAGCTTTGAGTGAAATAAGAGCTCTCAATGTAATAGGCAAAAAGCTGGTCAGGATAAGAGTGGAGAATTGATGTTTTATAAAGGGTTAATAGAAAAATACGGGAAATTCCTACCGGTTACCGAAAAGACTCCTGTGGTAAGCCTGAATGAGGGCAATACTCCTCTTGTATGCGCTTCGCGGATATCATCGCTTATCGGCGAGGGCATCGAAGTATATCTGAAATATGAAGGTCTTAACCCCACAGGTTCTTTTAAAGACCGAGGGATGACGATGGCGATATCAAAAGCGCTTGAGGAGGGGTCGAAGGTCGTGATCTGCGCGTCGACAGGCAACACGTCCGCGTCGGCGGCGGCATATTCCGCCAGGGCCGGGCTTAAATCCATTGTCCTCATCCCTGACGGCAATATAGCCCTTGGCAAGCTTTCGCAGGCGCTCATTCACGGCGCGAAGGTGATAGCCATAAAAGGAAATTTCGACGATGCCCTGGAGCTGGTAAAGGAGATATCCGGCAAGTATCCGATAACGCTTGTCAATTCGCTTAATCCTTACAGGATCGAAGGGCAAAAGACCGGAGCCTTCGAGATATGCGACTCGCTGGGCGATGCGCCTGAATTTCATGCGATCCCGGTGGGCAACGCCGGGAATATCACCGCTTACTGGAAGGGCTATAAAGAATATAAAGCGGCGGGCATAAGTTCAAAGCTGCCGAAGATGTTGGGGTTCCAGGCGGAGGGCGCGGCCCCTATCGTTCTCGGACATCCCGTCAAAGAACCGCACACTATCGCTACAGCTATCAAGATCGGAAACCCCGCGAGCTGGAAACAGGCTGTGGCAGCGCGTGACGAATCCGGCGGGCTCATAGATATGGTTTCCGACGAAGAGATACTTGCCGCGTACAAACTATTGGCTTCCAGGGAAGGCGTCTTTGTCGAACCGGCCAGCGCCGCAAGCGTCGCCGGAATATTAAAGCTCGCTAAAAAAGGATTTTTTAAGGGTCAAAAAGCGAGGATCGTATGTATCCTGACAGGGCACGGGTTAAAAGATCCCGACAGGGCGATAGCCAGCGTTGCCAGGCCCATAACGCTGGAGCCTAAGGTCGAATTGATCCTGAAGGAGATAGGCTTATGAAATACGCCATACTGGTCGGCGACGGAATGAGCGATTACCCGGTGCCGGAACTTGGCGACAAGACGCCGCTTGATGTAGCAAAGATACCCAACATAAACGATATCGTTAAAAATGGTATGATCGGGCTGGTCAAGACTGTGCCGACAGGGATGAAGCCTGCCAGCGACATAGCGAACCTTTCGATAATGGGCTATGACCCGAAGACCTATTATACCGGCAGAGGGCCGCTTGAGGCGGCGAACATCGGAGTGGAGCTGGCTGAGGATGAGATAGCTTTCAGATGCAATCTGATAACCGCTAATAACGACACGCTGGCCGACTATAGTGCGGGCCACATATCGGAACGGGAGTCGAGCATCCTGATAAAATTCCTGGACGAGAAGCTCGGTTCCGATAGAGTTAAATTTTATCATGGAAAGAGCTACCGCAATCTGGTCGTATTCAAGACCAGATCTCCGGACGGGGTCACGGAACTTATGAAGATCGCATGCACTCCGCCCCATGACATCAGCGGTAAGTCAATATCGAAGCACTTGCCGCGGGGAAGAGGCGCTGAAGCGCTTATAAAACTTATGGAGGAGTCCAGGGGCCTTTTAAACGGCCAGGAAATAAATAAAGTGCGTATCGATCTTAAGGAAAATCCGGCCAATATGATCTGGCTCTGGGGCCAGGGCACAAATCCGAACATGCCGAGTTTTAAGGGGCTCTTCGGGATAGACGGCGCGGTCATCTCAGCGGTCGATCTCGTGAACGGCATAGGGAAGCTCATCGGGCTCGAGCTGATAAATGTGCCGGGGGCTACCGGGTATTATGACACGAACTATCAGGGAAAGGGCGCCTACGCGGTCGAATGCCTCAAGAATAAGGATTTCGTCTTCGTCCATGTCGAGGCGCCGGATGAAGCCGGCCATAACGGCGAAGTCAGAGAGAAGATAAGGGCTATAGAGAATTTTGATAAATATGTTGTCGGCGCCGTATGGAAGTACCTTCAGAGCGTCGGCGATTACAGAATAATGGTTTTGGCCGATCATGCTACGCCACTTGCGATCAAGACTCATGTTTCAGATCCGGCGCCTTTTGTAATGGCAGGCACGGGAGTCAAGCATAACGGATTCAGCGCTTATAATGAAACAAACGCCATGGCCGCCAAGGTGAAATTTAAGTCAGGCGCCCGGCTCACCGAAATGCTGATAAAGAATAAATAACAGGGATGATGATATGGGAAAAGGAATCATAGTCCAGAAATATGGCGGCTCAAGCGTTGCCGATGTCGAAAAGATCCAGAATGTGGCGAAGAGGGTTATAAAAGCCAAAGCGGAAGGTTATGATGTGGTGGTGGTCGTCTCGGCACTCGGAGATACTACGGATAATCTTATAGCTCTCGCGCTCCAGATCACAAATAATCCGGCCGAACGCGAACTGGATATGTTGATATCCACGGGCGAGCAGGTATCATGCGCGCTCCTCGCCATGGCGATACATGAGCTGGGCGGAGACGCTATATCTTTCACAGGCGCGCAGGTCGGCATAATAACCGATAACTCTTTCACCAGGGCCCGTATCATCGATATTAACGCAAAACGGATAGAGGAGGCATTGAAGAAAAAGAGGATAGTCATAGTGGCGGGCTTCCAGGGCGTGGACCTTAACTATAATATCACCACTCTTGGCCGCGGAGGCTCAAATCTGACCGCCGTAGCGCTTGCCAAGGTGCTGAACGCGAAGGTCTGTGAGATGCATACGGATGTCGAAGGCGTCTTCACCGCTGACCCCAGGATAGTCAAGGACGCGAGGAAGATCGACCGTATAAGCTACGAGGAGATGTTCGAGCTGGCATCTCTCGGAGCGCAGGTGCTGCAGCCGCGTTCAATAGAAGTCGCTATGAAGTTTGGGGTTCCGATACATGTGAGATCAAGTTTTTCCAACAAGCAGGGTACAATAATCTCCAAGGAGGTGAGGGCGATGGAAGATACGGTCGTTTCCGGAGTTGCTATGAACAGCGATGAGGCGAAGGTGACCATATGCGATGTGCCTGATAAGCCGGGAATAGCGGCAAAGATATTCAGGGAGATCGCTAAGCAGGATATAAACGTAGACATGATAGTGCAGAACGTTTCGCGCACGGGCGCCACCGATGTTTCATTTACCGTGCCGTCGATAGATCTATCCAGGACCATAAAGGCATCCAAGGATATATCGAAAAAGATCGGCGCGGGGGATGTCACGTTCGATAAAGATATCGCCAAAGTCTCGATCGTGGGCATAGGAATGAGAAGCCACTCCGGCATCGCGGCGAAGATGTTTGAAGCGCTGGCCGAAAATAACATAAACATCGAAATGATATCGACGAGCGAGATAAAGATATCGTGCGTAGTGAACAAGAAGTCCGGCCATAACGCGGTCCGGGCCATACACACGAAGTTCGGCCTGGGGAAAAAGGGGAAGAGATGAATAAGATAGAGCTTTATGATACGACCCTGAGAGACGGCGCGCAGTCGGAAGGCATATCTTTCACCGTAGCGGACAAGCTCAAGATCTGTGAAAAGCTGGACGAGCTGGGCGTCGACTTCATTGAGGGCGGATGGCCCGGAGCGAATCCTAAAGATATGGAGTTCTTTAAGAAGGCCAAATCGCTCGGCCTCAAAAAGTCAAAGCTCGTCGCGTTCGGCAGCACCAGGCGCGCCGGTGTTAAGGCTTCTCAGGATAAGGTGCTCAGTGCCCTTCTCGATGCCGATACAAAGGTCATAACGATATTCGGGAAATCGTGGGACCTGCATGTCAGGGATGTCTTTAAATGCGATCCGGGCGAAAACCTATTGATGATAGAGGACTCGGTGAAGTACCTGAAGTCCAAAGGAAGGACTGTCTTTTTCGATGCAGAGCACTTTTTCGACGGGTTCAAGGGCAACAAAGAGTACGCGATCAGGTGCATAAAGTCAGCTTCTTCATCCGGTGCGGACAGGATAGTGCTTTGCGACACAAACGGCGGTACCATAACATCTCAGGTATTCGAGATAGTGGAAGAGGTGAAGGCGGCCATTTCCACGCCTATAGGGATCCACGCTCATAACGATTGCGATATGGCGGTGGCGAATTCCGTGGCTGCCATACAGGCGGGATGCATTCAGGTCCAGGGCACGATCAACGGGTACGGCGAAAGGTGCGGCAATGCTAACCTGATCTCGATCATAGCGAACCTTAGGCTTAAGCTCGATATCGCTTGCGTCTCCGATATGCAATTAAAAGAATTAACCGAAATCGCGAGGTTCGTCGCGGAAATCTGTAATATGAAGCTTGAGGACCGGCAGCCGTATGTCGGCAATAGCGCGTTCGCCCATAAAGCGGGCGTTCACATAAACGCTATCCTGAAGAACCCGATAACGTACGAGCATGCCGATCCCGGTATGGTTGGAAATCACAGGCGCCTTCTGATATCGGAGCTCTCCGGAAAATCGACTATCTTTAAGAAGGCCCAGGAGATGAACCTGGACCTGGGCAAAGATACCGAAAAGTCCAGAAGCATACTGAATACACTGCAGAGCCTCGAACATAAGGGATATCATTTTGAGACCGCAGAGGCATCTCTTGAGTTATTGATAAAGCGCATCATGAAGAAGTTTAAAGATTTCTTCGAGCTTGAGGATTTCAGGGTCATAATCGAGAAACGGAAAAACGGCAAGATGTCTTCGGAAGCGACTATAAAGCTTAAGGTGGGCAAGGAGTCCGAGCATACAGCGTCTCTGGGGGACGGCCCTGTTAACGCGCTCGATAGCGCGCTCAGAAAAGCATTGAAGAAGTTTTATCCCAAGCTCGACGAGATGCATCTTACGGACTACAAAGTCCGTGTCCTGGATGAGAAGGAAGGGACTGCGGCCAGGGTCAGAGTGCTCATACAATCACAGGACAAGCAGGATTCATGGTGGACGATGGGCGTATCCGAGAATATAATCGATGCCTCATGGCTTGCGCTTGTTGATTCAGTGGAATATAAGCTGTTGAAAGATTCGAAAAAATAGATCTTTCGGTCTTCATGGGTATCCTTTGCGGAGGCGGGTATGATAAAGAGTGTAATGTTGGGAGAGGAACTGACGATATCAACAAAAAATAAGGTAGGGCTGCTTGCCGATATCTCTAAGATGCTTGCGGACAGAGGTATAAATATTGAATCCGCACTGGGTTATGAATCGGGCAAGACCGCAAAACTTATGATAGTCACCAGCGCGAACCTTACTATCGTCAATGAGCTCAAAAAGAAAAAATATAAGTCTATCAAAGAGTCTGAGGTCGTGCTAGTAGAGCTGGACAATAAGCCCGGTGCGCTCAAGGTGGTGACTACCGAGCTTAAGAATGCCGGGATAGACATCAGGTATCTCTATATTACCTCATCTTCATCTCCTGTAGAAGGGTCCAGGATGGTTGTTCAGACAAGCGACAATGAAGAGGCAATGGCACTTCTGTCAAAATACGTTAATCCGAAAGAGTGATCGTGGAACTATCGAAAACATATAACCCTCACGAGGTTGAGGAGAGGATCTATTCTGATTGGGAGTCGAAAGGGTATTTTCACGCCGACTCCAACTCAAAGAAGAAGCCCTACTCAATAGTGATCCCGCCCCCGAATATCACAGGAATCCTTCATATGGGCCATGCATTGAATAATACTATACAGGATATCCTGATCCGGTTTAAAAGAATGCAGGCCTTTGAAGCCGAATGGATGCCCGGGACGGACCACGCCGGCATAGCTACCCAAAACGTCGTGGAGAGGGCCCTTGCAAAAGAGGGATTAAAGCGCCATGATTTAGGGCGCGAAAAATTCATCGAAAAAGTATGGAAGTGGCGCGACGAGTACGGATCGACTATCATAAAACAGCTTAAGAAGTTAGGATGCTCCTGCGATTGGGAGCGCACGCGTTTTACGATGGACGAAGGGCTTTCCGAGGCGGTCCTTGACGTATTCGTGCGGCTTCACGAGAAAGGTCTGATCTATAAAGGAAATTACATAATAAACTGGTGCCCTCGATGCCATACAGCGCTTTCGGATGAGGAGTCGCAGCATAAAGATGTGGACGGCATGCTCTATTATGTAAAGTATCCGGTAAAAGGTACCGCCGGCAAAGAAGAGGAGCACATTGTGATAGCGACGACGAGGCCCGAGACTATGCTTGGGGATGTCGCCATAGCTGTTAATCCGAAAGACAAGAGATATAAAGATCTTAAGGGCAAGACCCTGGTGCTTCCGATTTTAGGCAGAGAATTAAAGATAGTCTATGACGCTCTGGTCGATATGAAGTTCGGCACCGGCGCTCTCAAGGTAACTCCTGCGCATGACCCGGTGGATTTTGGGCTTGGCTTAAAATACGGCCTCGAACAGATAAACATCATGAACGATGATGCCACTATCAATTCTATCGGCGGCGATTATGAGGGAATGGACCGATTTGAGGCCAGGGAGGCCATCGTCGAGGATCTGAAAGCGCGGGGGCTATTCATAAAGTCCGAGCCGCACAGGCATGCCGTAGGGCATTGCTACAGATGCCACACTATGGTGGAGCCGAGGCTCTCTCTTCAGTGGTTTGTCAGGATGAAGCCGCTCGCCGCGCCCGCTATAGAAGCGGTAAAGAACGGGAGCATAAAATTCTACCCGGCACGATGGACTAAGGTCTATCTCGACTGGATGGAGAATATACGCGACTGGTGCATATCGCGCCAGATATGGTGGGGGCATCGCATCCCTGCTTACTATTGCAAAAAGTGCCGGGGCGAAAAAGCCGTTATTGTGTCCAAAGTAAGGCCTGAGAAGTGCCCGTCCTGCGGCTCGACAGAGATAGAACAGGATCCGGATGTGCTCGACACATGGTTCTCTTCATGGCTATGGCCGTTTTCGACATTCGGCTGGCCCAAAGAGACGCCGGATCTGAAATACTTTTACCCTACGGATTCGCTCGTCACCGCTCAGGAGATAATATTCTTCTGGGTGGCGAGGATGATAATGGCGGGCCTCGAGTTCAGGGGTGACATACCGTTCAGGAACGTCTATATTCACGGGACGGTGCGCGATATGACCGGAACGAAGATGTCGAAGTCGCTCGGTAATACCATCGATCCGCTCGATATGATCCAAAAATACGGCACGGATGCGCTGCGCTTCAGCATAATATCGATAACCGCGCAGGGCCAGGATGTATATTTGTCGGAATCCAGGTTTGAGCTGGGCCGGAACTTTGCTAATAAACTCTGGAACGCCTCAAGGTTCATAATGATGAATCTGAAGGCCGAAGAGATAGAAGTCGATTTATGCACATCCTTCAAAACCATGAAGCTTACGCTGGCCGAGAGATGGATACTTTCGCGTTTCTATTCGACATTAAGCTACGTTTCAAAGTGCCTCGATGAATATAAGTTCAATGAGGCGGCGAACGCCATATATGAATTCCTTTGGCACGAATTCTGCGATTGGTATATAGAGATAGCCAAATCCACTATAAACGAAAAATCTTCACAGGTGATACTGTACAAGATACTTGAAAAATCGCTTCGTATGCTGCACCCATTTATGCCTTTTATCACAGAAGAGATATGGCAGAAGCTTCCGAGATCAAAGGATGCTGCCGGAGATTCCATAATGACACAACCCTGGCCGCACGTCCAGAGCCAGATGATATCCAGACCTGACGAAGATGCCATGCAAAAGCTTATAGACCTGATCACTTCGATAAGAAATATACGGTCGGTATGGAATATAGAACCCCGCACAGAAGTAAACGCGATAATAAACACCCACGATGCCAAAGACGAGAAACTATTATCCGACAATATCGATCTTATAAAGAAGCTTGCGCGGGTATCGGGCTTAAGGATCGGAAAACATTCCAAGCCGAAAAGCTCGGCGGTGAGCGTTATAGGGAGTATGGAGGTATATTTGCCTCTCGAGGGCCTGATCGATTTTGAAAAAGAGAAGGCGCGGCTCGTTAAAGAGCACTCAAGGATGGAGAGCGAGATGAAGGGCCTCACCCAGCGCTTAAAGGACAAGAACTTCACATCAAAGGCTCCGAAGGAGATAGTCGAGAAGCAGACAGAACGAAAAACGGATCTGGCGATTCAGATAAAGAAGATTAAGGATAACTTAAAAGAGATAGGTGTTTAAAAAAGGCAAAGGAGGCGGCATGAGATACGCGGTCCTGGCTGGTGCGTTGGCTATTACATTGTGCGCAGGTATTTGTGAGGCCGAAGACGGTAAGGTTAAGAATGCTTCCGCGGCTGCCGTGATAACAGAAGAGACGGAAAGCGGCACAGGGCTTAAGCATATAGATACAGGAGACAGTTCCGAAGAGCCTGTTACCCAGGTGGGTACTATGGGTCCGGGCGAGAGCTATGATGAGAACACCGGCTTTCCTGACGTTGTTGAGAGTGATTCCAGTATGGATACTCGATAATATATGCAGCTTGATAGGGCGAGGGTGCTACGGATAATAAAGGCCGCGCTTAAAGAAGATATAGGCAGGGGTGATATAACAACTCAGCCGTTAATTGACAGGCTGTCTATCTCTAAGGCTGTAATTATTTCCAGGGAGGACTGCGTCGTATGCGGCCTGGAGATAGCCGAGATGGTAATGGCCGGGATCGACTACAGTGTTCGCTTCAAACCTAATTGCAAGGACGGAACTTTCGTAGGCAAAGGCAAGGATGTAGCGTTTATCGAAGGCGCGACGGCATCTATATTGCGCGCTGAGCGTACGATGCTGAATTTTCTCACTTTCTTGAGCGGTATATCGACCAGGACCAGACAGTATCAGGATAAAGTCAAACCCTACGACGTAAAGATAATGGATACGCGCAAGACCATCCCGCTGTTGAGATATCTTGAAAAATACGCGGTATTTACAGGCGGCGGCGCCAATCACAGGATGGGGCTTTACGACCAGGTGCTTATAAAAGACAATCATATATATTGCCGTAAGAATAATCTGTCTCCGGGGCGGGAATTCTCGCTCAAGAGTATCGTCGAAGAAGCGAGGAAGAAGAGCCGGAAAGGGACCGTGGTAGAGATAGAAATTTCAACGCTTAAAGAATTCAGCGATGCCCTTGGAGGGCGGCCCGATATCATCATGCTCGACAATATGGGTATTAATGAGATAAAAGCATGTGTCGAGATAAGGAAGCTTTCGAAGACAAAACCGCTTCTCGAGGTCTCCGGCGGTATCACGCTCGATACGGTCGAGGAATACGCGAAGACCGGCGTTGAGATGATCTCCATAGGCGAACTTACCGATTCAGTCAGGGCGATCGATATGTCGCTCGACCTTATCTAGTATGGCAAAATTCAAACTGGTGTCCGGGTTTAAGCCCGCAGGCGATCAGCCGCAGGCCATAGAAAAACTCACCGAAGGCATTCTTAAAGCCCATAAGTACCAAACCCTTCTAGGTATTACGGGATCCGGCAAGACATTCACGATGGCCAATGTGATCGCCGCATTGGGAAAGCCTGCGCTTGTCATCTCGCATAATAAGACGCTTGCCGCCCAGCTTTACAGCGAGTTCAAAGAATTCTTTCCGGAGAATGCCGTAGAGTATTTCGTCAGCTATTACGATTATTATCAGCCTGAAGCCTACATTCCGCATTCGGATATTTACATCGAGAAGGACTCATCGATAAACGAAGATATAGACCGGCTCAGGTTATCGGCCACAAGCTCTTTGATGTCACGGGAGGATGTAGTGATCGTGGCGAGCGTCTCATGTATATACGGCCTCGGCTCGCCAGCGGAATATGGAGAGATGCTGGTCTTCCTGAACGAAGGCGATCAGATATCAAGGGACGAGGTGCTCAAGCGCCTTATCTCCATCCATTATGAACGTAATGATTACGACTTCAAGCGTTCCACGTTCAGAGTCAGGGGTGATACCGTCGAAATATATCCGGCATATACCAGTACCGCATATAGGGTGGAGCAATTCGGAGATAAGATAGAGCGGATATACGAGATCGATCCCCTGACCGGAAACGTCATAACAAACGTAAAGAAGATCGGTATCTATCCGGCAAAGCATTTTGTGACGACGCCCGAAAGAATAGAGAGATCGATAAAATCTATCGAGAAGGAGCTTGCGGAGAGGCTTGCCGAGCTTAAATCCCAGAATAAGCTTGTGGCCGCCGAAAGGCTGGAGTCCAGAACACATTACGATATTGAAATGATGCGCGAGATAGGTTATTGCAACGGCATAGAGAATTATTCCCGGCATCTATCGGAAAGGCCGGCGGGCTCCCGGCCGTGGTGCCTTATAGACTATTTCCCGAAGGATTTTCTGGTATTTGTCGATGAATCACACGTCACGATCCCGCAGGTGCGGGGAATGTATAACGGTGACAGGGCCAGGAAAGAGACTCTTGTCGAATACGGTTTCAGGCTGCCCTCCGCGCTTGACAACAGGCCTTTAAGGTTCGACGAATTTGAAAAAATTTTACCGGGAATGATATTTGTTTCCGCTACGCCTTCAGATTATGAGATGGAGAAGTCCGGCAACAGGATAATAGAACAGATAATCAGGCCCACGGGCCTTATCGACCCACCGATAGACGTGAGGCCAACAAAGAACCAAATAGACGACCTTATTAATGAAATAAAGACGAGGGCGGAGAGAAAAGAGAGGGTCCTTGTCACGACGATCACCAAGCGCTTATCGGAAGATATTGCGGAATATCTCACGGGATTTAATTTGAGAGTGAAGTATCTTCATTCCGAGATAGGCGCCATAGAGCGGGCCGAGATATTGCGGGATTTACGGCTTAATAAATTCGATTGCCTGGTAGGTATTAATCTCTTAAGGGAAGGGCTCGATCTGCCTGAGGTGTCACTGGTCGCCATCCTGGATGCCGATAAAGAGGGTTTCCTGAGAAGCGAGACCAGCCTCATACAAGTGGCCGGGCGCGCTGCCCGCCATCTCAACGGGCAGGTGATAATGTATGCCGATACCGTAACCAAGTCGATGAAAAAAGCTATCGACGAGTCTGTGAGACGGCGCAAGATACAGATCGCATTTAATAAAGCGAATAATATTGAGCCGCGCTCGATAGAGAAAGCGATAAGGGACGGTATAGAATCGTATAAGAAGGCACGGGAGATAATCGCGGGAGTTGTAGAAGAGACTGAGGATCAATACGATGTAACCACGCTGGTAGCGGAACTTCAGCGCGATATGGAGCTTGCCGCAAGAAATCTGCAATTCGAAAAGGCCGCGGCGCTTCGCGACCAGATAAAAGAGTTGAAAGAAAAATATGCAATCTGATAATAAGATGCTGGATCTACTAAGAGATAGCGACGGTTCGTATGTATCCGGCGAAGAGTTGTGTAAGATGGCCGGCATATCGAGAGCCGGCATTTGGAAGCGGATCGAAAAACTTAGAGAAGAGGGGTATGAGATAGAGGCTCTGCCTCATCTCGGATACCGCCTGATCGGGATACCGGATGCCCTATTGCCGGATGAAATAAAATTGAATCTCAAGACAAGATACTTAGGCAAAGAAATAATATCGTATAAAAAAGTCGATTCTACGAATACATCCGCATATGAATTAGCCGAGCACGGCCTGACGGAAGGCGCGGTTATATTTGCCGACGAGCAGGCCAGAGGCAAGGGCAGGCACGGAAGGACCTGGCAGTCTGTGCCCGGATGCGGAATCTACATGTCATGCGTGTTAAGGCCGCATATGGCGCCGAATGAGATCCCGAAGATAACCCTTGTCGCGGCCGTCGCCGTGGCGAAAGCTATTAGAGGCTATACTGGCCTCAACGCGGTGATAAAATGGCCTAACGATATATTGATAAACGGCAAAAAGGTTTGCGGCATACTCACGGAAATGAAGGCCGAGCAGGATATGATCGATTTTATAATACTTGGAATAGGCGTAAACGTAAATACAAAAGCTAAAGACCTTCCGAAGGGGGCATCTTCCTTAAAAGAAGAATTGCACCATATAAAGGATGGAGAAAATATTTCGAGGGTTGAGCTTGCGAAGAAAATGCTGGAGACGCTCGAAGAATATTATAATACTTTGAAGAAAAAAGGATCCGGCTCTATAATAGAGGAGTGGAAAGAGTACTCTGTAATGCTGGGCTCAAGAGTTAAGGTAGCCCTGCCTAATAGGACGTTTGAGGCCGATGTCTATAACATAGACCCGGATGGCGCGCTTGTGGTGAGGCTCGATTCGGGTGTCCTCGAAAAGATATCGTCCGGTGACGTGGTGATGGTGCGATGAATAATATTATGCTTGCAGCAGACATAGGTAACACGAATATCACAGTCGGCCTTTTTAAAGGCGCCAAGCTCGTAAGGAAGATTAAGGTGCCCACCAACTCATACTATCTCCACGGAAGACACTTAAGCGGTATTTGTAATCTTGCCGGCCTTAAGCACGGCGATGCGCTGAATATCGTTATTTCAAGCGTTGTGCCGCTCGCTCTTTCCAGGCTTATCGCGGCGCTTAACAAGGTTGTGAAATGTAATATTTCGGTAATCGGCCGGGATAAGATTGTGCCGATCAGGAATCTTTATAGAATCAAAAGCGAAGTAGGCCAGGACAGGCTGGTAAACGCGTTTGCGGCGAAGACTTTATACGGTAAGCCGGCAGTCATAATCGATTTCGGAACTGCGATAACATTCGATGTAGTCTCCACAAGAGGGGATTATCTCGGCGGCTTGATATTTCCGGGCATCGAGATGTCCCTGTCAAGTTTGCATAAGAAGACAGCGCTCTTGCCCAATATTAAATTAAAACCTGCCTTATCCATCATCGGTCGTGACACAGTAAACAGTATGCGCGGCGGCATATTGTTCGGGCTCGGGGCTATGTGTGACGCTTTAGCCGCAAAATACAGAAAGATGTTAGGTAAGAGGACCAGGATCATCGCTACAGGCGGTAATGCCTCACTCATAAAGCGCTACTCGAAATCCATCCAGATAGTTGACGAAGACCTCACCCTTAACGGCCTTAGGCTTATAAGCGAATTGTAGCGCAGCGCTATGGTTATCCACAATCGTAGGGGATGCTTAAACGTCCCATACGGCTTTTACATTCACCCAAGTTAAAACTCAAAAAAGTTATCTTACTTTGTATTGATTTAACGTAATCATATGCTATACTTGTGTATATGATTGTTTTAGGATTACATAAATATCTCCACAAATTAATGAAGAAGGCCCTCGCAGTTATTCTCATAGGAGCTTTTCTATCTTCTCTCTGCCTGGCAGACCAAAATAATAAGCTGGCGCCCGAATTACGACTTAACAGTGAAGACTTTAAATACTCCTTCACCGTAGGCGCGATATGCAAACACATCGAACATGACGGTAATCTCGATGATAAATCATATCTGAGAGATGTATTAGCCAGGTTAGACACGGAAAAGAATCCTGACGCTGTAGCAGTATTACCAAATAAGATGTCTGATAAAAAAGACATAACTCGTCAGAAAATCGAAACAATAAGAACGACCTTCCTTCATTCCAATGTTCCATATAAAATTTTAGAACGAATAATAGAAGAATTGGAAACGAAGCTATCTACCGATGAATTTATAGTTTTTCATACGGATCCCGTGCATGGTTTTAACCATGCAATAGATGTTACTAAGAAAGCTTTTGAATGGGCAGAATATTATAATTTCGAAGTAGATAGAGAAGCCCTTGCCATAGGGGCTTTTACGCATGATATCAAAGGGCTTGGCTCCACAGGCATTAAAACACGTTTGGGGCATCACGAGGAAGGCGCCGGATTTATTGGTAAGATTTTAGAGGATTGGCATGACAAGGACTGGCCTGCAACACGCATAGACAGAGTTAAGCATATCATAAGATCTCACAGAGGCACTCCAGTGAATTATCGGGTAAAAGATTATCCTAAAGGCTATATAAATGAGAGTCAGGAAAATCTTCCTAAACCCGATAGCATCGAGGCGTTATTAGTTCGCGATGCCGATACATATGATCAATTGATAGATCAGGAAAAGCTTGTTGAGACGACAAGAACCTATAGACGAAATCACAGGAAGGAACCAGGAATCACTGAAAAATATTTCGACACAAAAATGTATAGTGATACAGGCAGTGAGGATGATGAGATAAATAACCGTGTCAAGGTTGTTTTAAGTCATACAGAAAGACGTCGCGCAAAACAGACAGACATAATGGAGTTTATGTTGGGCAAACTGTTGGAGAATTGCGATCCGGAATGTTATTTTATTCCTGAGATAAAGGAGCTTATCCGCCAGAACGCTTCGATATTCTTCAGGGATTTTCTTGAAATAACAAGAAGAGAAATGGGTAAAGAGGGCGGCAATGTTAATAGGGCATTAAAGATCGTCGAGGAGGTGGTGCGACGTTCTGGATCAGTGGGAAAAAGCGGTTCTAAATGGAAGCTGACCAATAATTTTCATGTTGAGGCATTAAATAACGCTATGTTTTACTCTGAGGTAGAAAAAAAGAACCCTAGCGTAAAGGTATTGCTCAATGAAATTATCATCGAAATTCCGAACGAAGGGTTGGCCGTTCGCTATTTTGATCCTACGAAAGCTAATGTTATAACCCCGTACGCTGATATAGCGAAGCTTTCAACGAAAGTTATAAGCCCCCGATTGAATAGACAGATCATACATCGAGTAAAATGGTTATCGCAACAGAACGTATCTAAAGATGCACAATTGGCGACAGAGAATCCGATTTTTGCAAATATCTTGGATAAAATTAAAAAACTTGAAAAATATGATCCAAGAACTGCAGGGATTATAAAACAAAGAATAGAGCTAATGACTCCCCTTAATGAAGATGCGGATGCGCTGCGGTATTTACAAGAAGACCTCGAATGGTTTTTGAGCCATGCGAGACCCCATGAGCAGCTGAAAGATAATCCAAAGGTCTCCGTAGTTATTTTACATTACGGCAACTCCGCGGATCAAACGCTTAGAGCCCTTGAAAATTTATCCCATACAACCTATGATAATTTCGACATAATCCTCGTGGATAACAATTCCCCTGATAAATTTTCGAAGCATTTCAATAGTAACTTTAAAAACCTCCTTCGTCGTCTTCCATTATCAAGCGCTGAAAAATTGAAAGACAGGATTAAACTTGTTACAAACCGAGTGAACCTGGGTTACACGGGTGGAAATAATCAAGCGGCCCGGATCGCTTTAAAGCAAAGCAGCGATTACGTATTCTTTCTCAATAATGATGCTCGTCTTGAAAGCGACGGGCTTAAGAAAATGGTGAATGCCATAAAAGGTCGTCCCGAGATAGGCGCTCTTCAACCGAGCATATTTGTTTTTAATGCTAATGAGAAGGTTCCCATCGATGGCGATCTTTTGCCCGAACAACGGCAAAGAGCAGAAGAGTACACATCGAAATTTATTAAAACGCTTTTAGAAGGAAGTGGAGAGTCTCTAGTGAAAGCCGCGCCCAATCTTTATTATAAAGAGCCTACGATGATGGGAACGGCTCAATTGGTGAGAGCAGACATGTTCCGACTTATCGGCGGATTTGATACCAGGCTCTTTATGTTTTCAGACGAAAATGACATCGGCTACAGATATTGGCTTAGCGGCTTGAAAAAAGCCATGATTTCCGATGTTTTTCTTTCCCATCCAAAATTTGAAAGCTCTGATAATTTCCGTTCGCAGTTTTTGATTTGGCGAAATCATATGTTTATTGCGCAGCAATATTATAACCGGGATTCAAAGGGAAAAGAAATTGTAGTTTCAAAATCGCCCTATAATTTTTTTAACCCTTTTAAGGACGATGTTCTTAAGGAATTAAACAAACAAATTAAAAAAAGCGATCTGGATTTCATCGCTATTTATAAAGGAATTAGCGATGGTATTCTTTGTAATCTATCACCCACCTTTGAGAATAGTAGATTTGATGAAACCGCACTCATACAAAACTATGCGGAGAAATTTAAGAAAATGAAATCTGCCTTGGGAATATTCAGGGTGGTATTTAATGAGACGGATCCTTACCGGGTCCGATTAATGATTTACAGTCTTCATCAAAACAGGAACATAATCAAGCCATCGGTACCACTCGATGAAAAGCTCAAGGAAGCTGTGATCAGAATCCTTCTGGAGCATGTTGATCAGTGGAAGAAATGGGTTGAGGAGGGAAGGCGGCACCCCGACAACATTAAAGAAATTCGCAAAAGCCTTATTGAACAAATAACCATGGCAATCTCGCCTCAGGCAAGACCCTCAGCGGATGGAGCGTTTAAAAATGATGCATCTCGCAAAATTCAGCTGGATCTTTTGGTTAAGTACATAAAAGATAATAAGGCCATAAGTGTTTCAGGACTCAGAGAGCATATCGCAAAAGTTTTTCCGGAGATCGATTATTCCCAGGGGCCCGTGCCGTATAAATTGGAGCATGTTTTGATGGTTATCCAATGCCTTAACCGATTGATTAATAAGGATTTTGATTATTTCTATGCTACATTGTGCGATCGCACCAAAGGAAAGAAATTCGAATTGGCGGATAAAGAAAGCAGAATAGAATATGCCGGGGGTATTAAAAAATTATACGGCTTCTATTCTATGCTGGCAGACGGGCAGAAAGATGCTTTAATAATGGCCGTCATATTGCACGATATCGGATATACGGAAGAAAATGTCAGCGACGCCGACCATCCTATCCGTGGCGCAAAATTGGCGCTTCAAGCATTAAAAGACGAAGTAGCGTCAGAAAACATTATCGACGAAGTGGGCAGGATAATAACCCATCACGACACTCTGGGGAACATTATCAGGGGGAAGAAGGTCCCGCGTCTATTGAAAGGCTTCCCTGATGAATTTCTGAAGATTCTTTGCATAGTTAATGCCATGGATATGGCAGGATATGGCACTGGTACTGATGAGGGTACCCGAAATAATTTGGTTCCGTCGGTTTTAAGAGATGTTTTGGAATTTGCTGACCGCGAGAAAATAGAACAATTAGATGAAGAAGAAAGATATTATGAATATCGATTAAGGAAATTGGCAAGAAAAGGATATGGGGCGGAATTGTTCGATGACGAATTTGGGCGATTAAAACAAGAGATAGAAAAAATACTGCCTGAAGAAACGCGAAAATCATTCTACCATAATTGGAATAGCCGTATTGAAGTAAGAGAGACGTCTTTATTTTTTGGCATAACCAAAGGCAACGCAGGAGGCTATTCATACGTACCGGTAGCCAAGCTCTTCAAATTTATCGCTTTGGCCGCTGAAAATTATTTTAAGCAAAGTTCGGAAGCAGATATGTTCATAGTAGATACAGATGTTGAGAGCATACCAAAAGAACAGCGCGAGGATTTATTCAAATCTCTTGTTGAAAAGCTAGAGAGAACAGAAGATATTCATGGATTGCCTATAACAATTAAAGGCAATCACTTAATCGTTAGGTTATTGCCCCCTGCAGCGCCACTAGGTAATATAACTAATAGTTCAAAGGAGGGGAGGACGGTTACAGCTAAAGATCAAAGCACCTACATTGATAAAAACAAAATATTTATTAAGGACTTGCTCAGTGACGATAAACAAAATATTCTAGTGAGAGTTCCTATAGAGGCTGTCGAATCCATAAACACGGATAATATCAAAAACTTCCTCACGATATTCCAAAAAGCACCCAATGGGCATGTGGAATTCTACTACATGTCAGGCACGGGAGAGGTGAGCGAAAGCATATATCAGAGATACGGCTTAGAAAAGAAGCCTCTACCGAAAGACTTTAAACGGACGAGGGAAAATACCATTACCTTGTTCCCGGCTCTTAAAGGCGAAGAGCTCGACCAGGCCGCTATTCGTTCAAGGCTTGGAAATCTCAATGTAAAGACTGAGGATACTATTCTTTCTCCCATAGGCCTGCAGAACGATCCCGCGGGACTAATAAGGGCAACCATACTGGGATTAAAGATGATGGATATTGCGCAAGAGATAAAGGAGAAGGGAATCGATATAACCAGAGATCAAGCTTTCAAAGACAAGATACAGCTGGAGATACTGGAAGAGTTGAAAAACGTATGTGATGCAAACGACCTGAAGAATTTTAACCTTACCTCGGACGATATTATTGCCCTCGCAACAGGCGATATTAATAAGATAATCGCCTCCTTAAAGAAACTGATAAAACTCCTGCCGATTACACCTATAGACGCGGAAGAATTAAGACAGATATACGAGCATGCCAAAGCGGTTATAACCGCCGCATAATATTCAGCAGCTTGACCCCAACTCCGCCTTAGTGATATAATCATAATTTATTATGGATGACCTGGCTTACTTTAAGAAGCTTGAATATCAGAATGAAGCGTATGAAGCTCTCTGCAAAAGGTGCGGTGAGTGCTGCGGAGCTTCTACGAGCGACCCGTGCGCTAATCTTACAAAACGCGCGGACGGTACTTACAATTGCAGCGTATACGTGGCAAGGCACGGGCTTCAACAGTCTGTTTCCGGAAGCATGTTCGCATGTGTCAATATAAGAGAGGTTATAGCCAGTGGGGCAGAATACCCTGGATGCCCCTATTGCCGACAATAGGACGTGAGGGGCGGTAATATTCTATGAAAAAGTTATCTACGGTTTTTGTTACTTCAATAGTAGCCTTAGTACTCTGCAACTTCGCGCATGCGGGAGAGTCGGAGGACCAGGATACCGGCTCGTCTATTATGCCGCTTGAAAGCATATACTCATACAATCCGAATAATGCCCCCGAGGTATTTTTCTTTCCGAAAGAAAAAGCCAGATGGGACGGCTCCAGGGTCACCATGCGCGAGTGGTATATGTTGACCGAAAAACAAAAAGAAAAATTTATAACCGAATATTTAGAAGAGGTTCGAAACAAATATAAAATAGACATAGATGTGATGGGGGTAGATTACCTTAAGGCTCTCAACGTCTTCTCGGCTTATTCCAATGACAGGATACTGCGCGAGCCGTCCACGAAATTTATCGATATACTTTTAAGCGGACAGGGAAAGGTCGCTGAAAAAAATCAACCGAAAAACGCAGGACGATAATAGGCGGTTCATACACCAAAGGGAGGCGTAATGTTCAGGGAGAAGATAAAAGTATTCGATTGCACCATACGGGACGGAGGACTTATTAACGACCATGATTTCAGCGATCATTTCGTGAGGGCAATATATCGTGCTCTTTCGGAAGCGGGCGTGGATTACATGGAGATAGGATATAAGAACTCGAAGAAACTCTTTCCCGGAGCAAAGTTCGGCAAGTGGAAGTTCTGTGATGACGATGCGGTCAGGGACATCATAGATGGCATACCTTCCAAGATGAAGCTCTCGGTGATGGTCGATGTCGGCAGGGTGGATATCGACGATATTAAACCTAAAAAGGATTCACCCATAGACATGGTAAGGGTCGCGTCGTACGTTAAAGATATCGATAAGGCCATACATCTCGTAAACCAGTTTGCGAATAAAGGTTACGAGACGACTGTAAATATAATGGCCATATCGCGCGCGCTCGATAACGAGATCACCGAGGCGCTCGAGCAGCTGGAAAACGAATCGAAAGCGGATGTTATCTATATCGTCGATAGTTTCGGGTCCCTGTATCAGGAGACGACGGAATTCCTTGTTAAGAAAGCGATGAAGATAATAAAGACCAAGGAGATAGGTATACATGCCCACAATAACCAGCAATTGGGATTCGCGAATACAATCGAAGCGATAATACACGGCGTGAATTTTGTAGACGGTACGGTATACGGACTTGGCCGCGCTGCCGGAAATTGTCCGCTCGAACTGTTAATAGGTTTCCTGAAGAACCCTAAGTATGATATACGCCCCATACTGGACCTTATATCAAAAGAGTTTATACCGCTAAGGGAGAAGATGGAATGGGGCTATATCATTCCGTACGCCATAACCGGGATGCTGGATGAGCACCCGAAGGCCGCGATGGAGCTTCGCGCAAGCCATAATAAAGAGAATTACAGGGAGTTTTACGATAGCATAAAAGGCAAGGACCTTGACTAAAGATGGATGTGGGCCGTTTTAAAAGGCTTCCGATATTAGGTATCCTCAGATGTTCGGGAGCAGTTCCGATAGAGGAGCTCACCGAGGCGATCGTTTCATCGGGACTTGAGACTATCGAGATCGCGATGAATTCGGATTCCGCAGACTCTCTGATAAAACGTTCCGTCAAGGCGGCGAAGGGCCGGCTCATGATAGGCGCGGGCACGGTCCTAAATATGGACGCTCTCAAACTTGCGCTCGACGCGGGCGCAACATTTATAGTCTCTCCAACACTTGTTGAAGATGTTATCGAATATTGCGTAAAGCACGTGATACCCGTCTTTCCGGGAGCGTTAACACCTCAAGAGATATGTAATGCCTGGCGCCTGGGCGCGACGATGGTAAAGGTCTTTCCTGCGGCCATGTTTGGCCCCTCATACATAAAAGAGATAAAAGGGCCGTTCAACGATATAGAGCTTCTCGCATGCGGCGGTGTAAGTGCGGAAAATATAAAGGCCTATTTTGCCTCGGGCGCCGGTGCAGTCGCTTTCGGCGGGAGCATATTTAAAAAAAGCTCGCTCGATAAAAAAGAGTTCGCGCTCATAGAACGCTCTATAAAAGAACTGATCGCAAACGCGAAATAGATCCGGGGCTGATTGTATAATAAAGGCCCGCGTGGTATGATGCGTTAAAAGCCAAAGCCCGCTTACGCCCGTTCAATTTGCGCGGGTAGGACGGCAGGCAGAAAGGGGAAACATGGTAAGAGATGTAAACCTGGCGAAGGAGATAGTCGTAACGGTCGAGAATAAGGTGGGTCTTCTGGCCGCTATGTCGAGGATCCTGGCCGATCATGGCATAAATATAGAGGGTGTTGCGGGATATGAAATAGGAAATGAAGCTAAATTAATGTTTGTAGTGTCCGATACTCTTCGCGCGAAAGAAGCGCTTGAAAAAGCCGGATATAATAAGACGAAGGAGCACGAGGTTATAGAGGTCGACCTCGAGAATAAGCCCGGAGCGCTTAAGGGCATCACTGCTAAATTAGCCGCGGAGAAGATCGACATAAAATATATGTACGGAACGGCGTGCCCGGGAGGATGTCCCGCAAGGATAATACTCGCTACCGGCAACAATGAAAAAGCTTTAGTGTCATTAAAGGCGAAATAAAATAGCTGTCAAAAGAATCGAGCGTTAATGGGAAAAAGGCGTTACATCGTCCATGTGGATATGGACGCTTTCTTCGCCGCTGTAGAACAGCGGGATAATCCTGAATATCGTTCCAAGCCTGTTATCGTCGGCTCTGATCCAAAAAGCGGTAAAGGGCGCGGCGTAGTCGCCGCCTGCTCATATGAGGCAAGGAAGTTCGGGATACATTCCGCTATGCCTATATCTACCGCTTATCGCATGTGCCCTAAAGCGATATTCCTGCCGGTGGATATGGAGAAATATCAGGATCTTTCGCACCAGATACGCGAGATATTCTATTCTTTCACGCCTGATGTCGAAGCTACAAGTATCGATGAAGCCTTTCTGGATATATCGGGAAGCTACCATCTTTTCGGCCTCACACCCCTGGAAACCTGCCTTAAGATAAAATACAAGATTAAGAAAGAGACCGGGCTCACCGCGTCGGTCGGGCTTGCGCCTACAAAGATGGCCGCGAAGATCGCATCTGACTTGAAAAAGCCGGATGGCATGGTCGAGATTACCAAAGAGGGCCTTCTGGACTTTCTTCGGCCGCTTGACATACGACGTATCTGGGGCCTTGGCGGCAAAACCGAGGAGGTACTCAATAAAATAGGGATAAAGACTATAGGCGAGCTTGCGGATAGTGATCCCGAAGAGCTCGAGCGTCGATTCGGCAGGAACGGCTTATATTACTGGGAGCTTGCGAATGGAATCGATGAGAGGGATGTCGAGCCGGAGTCCATTGCCAAGTCGATAAGCAGCGAGACTACGTTCAGCGAAGATACATTGAATGAAAAAATAATAGAAGGCGCCTTGATGTCGCTATGCGAAAGCGTCTCCGCTCGTATGCGCGACAGCAGGGTTAAATGCAGGACAGTTACCATGAAAATA
Organism: Candidatus Omnitrophota bacterium; assembly: GCA_026387175.1. NCBI lineage: Bacteria > Pseudomonadati > Candidatus Omnitrophota > Candidatus Omnitrophota bacterium. Next base: position 177,637 of record JAPLME010000007.1, on the reverse strand, counting down.
AGGCTGGAAGGTTTTAAGACTTACACCCGGTCCTTAACATTAGCGCAAGCTACTAATTTTGCCGATACTCTTTACAAAGAGATAAAAGCCTTATATAATAATTTCGATAGGTCCGGTAAGCGCTTGAGGCTTGTCGGTGTCAGGGCGTCAAATATGACTTATGGAAGCGATAAGACGCTTTTCAGTGAAAAGGACGACGAGAGACAGGAGAGCGTCCACATAGCTATCGACAAGATAACAAAAAAATTCGGAAGCGATTCTATCCGTCATGCGACTATGGCCTATCTTTCACAAAAATCATAAGGAAGTATATGAGAAAGAGTAAGACGAATGCAAAGATAATCGAAGAAAATAAGCTATATAAGGATATGACGAGCGATGGAGTGAAGTTATCCTTTGTGGCCAATCGTGAATATACGCTGGCAAAAGATAAGTACACCGCTACTATGCATGATGATTATCTCGCGCTTTCTCTGGCGGTAAGGGACAGGATAGTTGAGCGCTGGATACTTACACAGCAGAGGTACCACGACCAGAATGTAAAGAGGGTATACTATTTTTCGCTGGAATTCCTTATCGGAAGGCTTCTCGGCACAAACACGCTGAACCTTGGCCTGTTCGATCAGACCGAGCGGGCGATGAATGATATGGGCCTCGATCTGGAGGAGCTGCGGGAATGCGAATCGGACGCCGGCCTCGGCAACGGCGGCTTAGGACGATTGGCAGCGTGCTTCCTTGACTCAATGGCCACTCTTGCGATACCGTCGCATGGTTACGGCATAAGGTACGAATACGGCATATTCAATCAGAAGATACTGAACGGTTATCAGGTAGAATATCCAGATGAGTGGCTGAAGCTGGGAAATCCCTGGGAATTCCGCCGGCCTGAATACACTATAAAGGTCCGTTTTAACGGCCACACCCATACCTCACGCGATGAGAACGGAAAGGCCCGGGTTAATTGGGTGGATACCGATGATATTCTCGCGATGCCTTATGATGTTCCCGTCGTCGGATATAAAAACAATATAGTGAATACGCTCCGTCTATGGTCAGCGATAGCCAGCGAGGATTTTGATCTCAGCTATTTTAACGACGGAGACTATGAACGGGCCGTCTATAATAAGATGCTGACCGAAAATATCACTAAGGTGCTATATCCTAATGATAACGTGAGCCAGGGCAGGGAGCTCAGGTTAAAACAGGAATACCTTTTCACGGCGGCGTCCCTTGCCGATATCCTGCGCAGGTTCAAGATGGAGAATTCCGACCTTTTGAAGTTCCCGGAGAAAGCGGCGATTCAATTGAATGATACTCATCCCGCCATCGCGATACCGGAACTGATGAGAAAACTTATCGATGAAGAATCCATAGACTGGGATAAAGCCTGGGATATAACGGTAAGAACGTTCGCCTATACTAACCATACTATAATGCCGGAGGCTCTCGAATGTTGGCCGGTAAGCTTGCTTGAGACGCTTTTGCCGCGCCACCTGCAGATAATATACGAGATAAATGCCCGTTTCCTGCAGGATGTAGCGATAAAATTCCCGGGCGATAACGACCGCTTGCGGCGCATGTCGATAATTGAAGAGGGGGATACCAGGAAGGTGAGGATGGGTAATCTCTGCGTCATAGGAAGCCATTCCGTGAACGGAGTGTCGGAACTGCATACGGAGCTGCTGAAGACGAAGCTCTTTAAGGATTTCTACGAATTCTTTCCTGAAAAATTTAATAATAAGACCAACGGTATAACGCAGCGAAGATGGCTGCAGAAGGCTAACCCGAAGCTTTCGGAGCTGATAACGGACGCCATCGGCGATGGCTGGGTAAGCGATCTATATCAGCTGAAACGTATCCTGCCTTACAAAGACGATGCTTTATTCAGGCAGAAATGGCACCAGGTAAAGCTTGATAATAAAAAGAGCCTTGCCGAGTATATTTATAAGACGATGGGCATAGCTATAAATACAGATTCTCTGCTGGACGTACAGATAAAGAGATTGCACGAATATAAGAGGCAATTACTGCTCAGTTTATACATAATCTCGCAATACCTTAAGATCAAAAATAATCCGAAATCGGTTACGCTCCCCAGGACATTTATATTCAGCGGCAAGGCCGCGCCGGGATATTTCATGGCGAAGCTGATAATAAAATTCATAAATTCGCTTGCCGCCGTTGTAAATAAAGACAAGGCGGTAGGAGATATGATGAAAGTGGTCTTTCTGGAAAACTACAGAGTCTCTCTCGCGGAAAAGATATTTCCCGCAAGCGATCTTTCCGAGCAGATATCGACCGCGGGCACAGAGGCATCTGGCACCGGCTGCATGAAATTCATGGTAAACGGCGCCCTTACCATAGGAACACATGATGGAGCTAATATTGAGATAGCTGAAGAGGTGGGTGAGGATAACATATTCCTCTTCGGCCTTAAGACTGCAGAGATCCAGGATATAAGATCCCGCGGTTATAATCCGCAGGAATATATCGCACGATCCCAGATGCTGCAGGATATACTACAGCTCATACAGTCGAACTTCCTGTCGCAATCTGAATTCGGGCTATTCGATCCGATCGTGCAGAATCTGATGTATACGGATTACTTCTTAATCTGCGCGGATTTTGAAGCTTATTGTCATATGCAGGATACGGTATCGAAGGCTTACCTGGATGGCACGGATTGGACGAAGAAATCCATTACAAACGTTGCCAGGAGCGGAAAGTTCTCATCCGATAGAGCGATCAGGGAATATGCCAAAGATATTTGGGATGTCCCTGTGAGCCTTAAGCCGACTTTAGCATAGAGCGGGTTATATCTCTTAGGCGGGCAAAATCGGCATCTTGGAAATTAGATGTGTCGATAGCCGGTAATACTTTCATCCTGGACGGCGCCTGAGGTTCGAAGAGCCAGCTGCCTTTAGGCATAGCGCTGCCGGTGTTTTCCAACAGTATAGGCAGCACCGGCAGCTTCTCTCTGATCGCTAATTTAAAAGCGCCGTTCTGGAAATCTTTCATTTCTCCGGTCGCGCTGCGTGTTCCTTCCGGAAAGAATAAAACGGACATCCCTCTCCTTAACCACTCCTGAGCTTCCTTGTAAACCTTTTTTATACTTCCAAGCTCGCCGCGCGCTATGCGTATATGTTTGCAAAGCGAGAGAGACCATCCGATGAATGGTACGGTGAAGAGGCTGTCCTTCGCGACCCACTTGAACTGCGTCTTTGTCTGATAAAGGATGACAATGTCCGCCAGGCTTTGGTGATTTGCCACTATTACATAAGTCTTATTGTGATCAATATTTTCGAGGCCTGATACTTTGATCTTCCAAAATGGATTCAGCCCCATGATCAAGTCGCTCCATAAGTAGCACCGCTCATGCGCGCGTCTCCTGTCTCTATCGAAAGGGAATAAGATCACCGCCGCCAGTATAACAAAATAGAGTGTTATAGTAAGCATGATGCTTATCGTCCATACTATTATTGAAACCATGATTTTTCTTAACATGTTACACATGATAAGTCAGGGTCTCGAATATGTCAATATCTATCAAATTAGTTTAAAAAGTCCAATTTTTAGGATATAATGGCCGTATGACAAAACTTACAACAAAATCGCTTGAAAGCATTAGCAGCAAGATGGAAGGCATCGATAAAAGCTCTGTAAGATACCGGATACTTCAAAGCGCTAAGAACTTTAAGACATCATGGATGGATCTGGGCCAGTCCCTATATGCCGCCTGGAAAGACAAGCTCTATAAAGAGTGGGGATACATGACTTTCGAGGCCTATACCGGCAAAGAGATCGGCATAAAGAAAGCCACGGCTATGAAGCTTCTCAAAAGTTATTATTTTTTAGAAAAAGAAGAGCCCATATATCTGCAGAAAGAAAATTCCGATCCGGTGAATGCAAGCTCTGTGCCAAGTTACGAATCAGTAAATCTATTGCGTCTTGCCAAAGATAAGAAGAAGCTTGACGGAGTCGATTACGCCGCCTTAAAGAAAGATGTCTTCGCACACGGCAAAGATGCCAGCGAGGTCCGAAGAAGCCTGACCAGCATCATAAAACAGCGGGAGGAGATGGATCCGGATGAGGCCCGCATACAGAAGAGGCTGTCCACGCTGAAGAGATCGCTGGCCACCTTAAAGGCTCTGAAGAGGGACCTGGAGATATCCAAGATGCTTCCGGCCGCGGTGATCAAGGATATATCCAGTATCATTGTGAAAATTGAATCTGAGATCAGCTGATAAAAACACTACGGAGGCCGATATCAGGGATATCGGCACTTAGCATACAGTATGGCTGAATAAACTAGGAGATGCCCATGGATGACCTAAATCTACCGGAGGAGCTAAGAGCTCGTCTGAAAAATTTCACGGCCGGATTGAAAGATTTATACCGGGATACCCTCATCTCGGTCATTCTTTATGGAAGCGCTTCAAGCGGCGAGTTCGCTAAAAAATATTCGAACGTCAATGTCATGGTGGTCTTAGACGACACATCTTTGGCCAACCTTTCTAAAGCGTACTCAATAATTAATTCCCGCAAGTTCAAGATGATAAGCCCTGTATTCTTTACCGAGGGATATATTAAGAGCTCTCTCGATGTCTTTCCGATAGAATTTCTGGACATCACGGAAAACTATACGATCCTGTATGGAAGAGACCTGATAAAGGGCCTTAAGGTAGATAACAAGAATCTGCGCTTCCAATGCGAACAGGAACTCAAGTCCAAACTTATAAACATAAAGAAGTTATACCTCTCTACAAAAAACAAGACAGATCTGGAGAATCTATTATTCAAGACTTTCACCTCGGCGCTTCATATAATGCGCAACATTCTCAGGCTTAAGGGGATCCATCCTCCATACCTAAAAGAGGAAATACTGAATTCCGCTGAAAAAGCGCTCGGCGTTGATACGGCAATGTTAAGCAAGATACTCTGGGCGAAGAATAAGAAGATGTCGCTTGCTTATAAAGATGTGGATGCGCTCCTGTCCGGTTTAGTAAAAGAACTTGAATCGATTGTTTCGGTGGTAGATAAACTATAATGATTAAGAAGACGTTTGCTGTTGCCGTTTTATTCGCGTTATTATTTTTTGCGTGCCCTGCGCAGGGGGTTGAGGCTGTGCCAAAACCCGAAGGGTGGATAAACGACTACGCTAACGTCATATCGCCCGAATATCGCCAGAAATTGCAGACTCTAATAGCGGAGGTGGAGGCAAGGACATCGGCGGAGATAGCAGTGGTCGCGATGGAATCGATCGCTCCGTATGATGAGATCAGCTACGCGAGGCTTCTCTTTGATAATTGGAAGATAGGGAAAAAAAGTAAGGATAACGGCGTTCTGATACTTCTCGCGGTCAAGGAGAGGCGCTGGCGAATAGAGACCGGTTATGGCCTGGAGGGAATCCTGCCGGATGGAAAATGCGGTGAGATAGGCCGCAGCTACATGGTGCCTCTTTTTAAACAGGGAAAGTACGCTGAAGGCCTTTACAACGGGACAGCGGCAATAGCGGATATTATATCTCGGAATTCGAATATCGCGCTTGATACCTTAAAGGGAGTCAGCCTTAACCGCGGACTGCTCACCTCCGGCTCTCTTCTGGGCAATATAGTATTATACGCGGGAATTCCGCTATTTTTCTTTATCTGGAGCATCCCATGGCCTATTATCATCAGTCTGCCGTTCACCATGATATTCGCCGTAGCACTGTATAATTTTAATCAGATTACCGGACTTTCGATAGTTGTCGCTTACATTGCTTCTATGGCGGTAAGGTATGTTTACTGGCGGAAGCTCCCGGGCAAAAAACGTCGCGATTTCTTCGGGCCTCAACTCTTTGGCGGCACATGGACTTCCACTTCAGGGGGCTGGGGCACAGGCGGCGGAGGATTCGGAGGAGGCGGAGGATTCGGCGGAGGATTCGGAGGAGGCGGAGGGGCCGGTGGAGGATTTTAATTTCGGCGAAGGGTAAAACATAAGGCCGATATCAGGGATATCGGCACTTAGCATACAATATGGCTGAATAAACTAGGCCGATATCAGGGATATCGGCACTCAGCCTGCTATAGGGCTTAATAAACTAGGAGAGATGAAATGAAAAATTTTTTGGTGGCGTTAGGAATCATCGCGGTAGTGATCGCGGTATCATTTGCAGGTGTTTACAATAGCATTGTTTCCAAGAATGAAAACATAACGGCTAAATGGGCGCAGGTCGAGAACCAGCTCCAGAGGCGTAACGACCTGATACCGAATCTCGTTAATAGCGTTAAAGGTTATGCCGCGCACGAAAAGACTCTTTTCGAGGATGTAACAAAGGCGCGTTCGCAGTGGGCAGGCGCCAGTACTCTGAATGATAAAGTGAATGCGGCGTCAAGTATGGATATGGCCCTGGGCAGGCTCATCGCTGTAGCTGAAAATTATCCGCAGCTTAAGGCGGATGGAACGTTCCTCAAATTGATGGACGAGCTATCGGGCACCGAGAACCGCATAGCAGTAGAACGGATGAGATTTAATGAAGCCGTCATGGACTTCAATATAACCGTCCGGCGATTTCCCGGAAATGTCGTAGCCGGGATCTTCGGGTATAAGCCGGCCAATCAGTACTTCAGGGCGGAAGATAAAGCAAAGGCCGTGCCGGAGGTTAAGTTTTAGAGCGGATTTCGCGAGAGGAAGAGATGGACCAGCCGAAAAAGATCCTGATAATATCATCCGATAAAAATTTGCGCGAAGTGTTGAGATTCTGCTTCGACGGATGGGGGTATCAGGTTATCCTTTTCGAAACGATGGTACATGATGTCACGCCTATAAAAAAGATCTCGCCTAACGTCATAGTGATCGATGTTCACGCGGCAAAGCATATGGATCTGGAGATATGCGGGCTCCTTAAAAGCGATTTCATTACGGCCTACATTCCGGTAATAACCCTTATCAATAAAAGACAGCTTCGCGGGCATCTCTTGAGCATCAAACAGGGGGTGGACGATTACCTGATAAAGCCTCCGGATCCACTTGATCTGAGGGTGCGCGTCGAGATGGCAATAAAACGCCTGCAATACAGCTTCTATTCAATGCCTCTTACAGGGCTCCCGGGCGGAAGGCTCATCGAAGAAAACCTGCGCGACAGGCTAAAGGACGGTAAGGCCTTTTCCTTCGGATATCTGGATCTGGACAATTTTAAATATTTCAACGATATGTACGGCTATCTGCAGGGTGACCGTGTCATAATGCAAACGGCCTATATGCTCTACACGACAATACTGAAGTTCGGTAATAGCGGCGATTTTATAGGGCACATAGGAGGGGATGACTTCGCGTTTATCACCACTCCCGATAAACATGCCGCGATATGCCAGAACTTCATCGCGGCATTCAATATGGTAATGCCGTTCCACTATAATAAAGAAGACCGTTCCCGCGGCTATGTAGTTGCGCGAGCCAGAGACCATAAGATAAAGAACATACCTCTGGTCAGCGTGTCGATAGCTGTGGTGAACAGCGGCGAAGATGAAAAATTTAAGAATGTAATAGAGATAAATGAAAAGATAGCGGAAGTGAAACGCTATCTCAAGGCCCTTACGGGATCAAAATACATGGCCGACAGGCGCACCGGTCCTAAGGAGGCCCGCCGCTCGCCGCATGTCTTTAAGCCGGATACCGGTGAGGGTTATACTTACAAGCCTCTCGGGCAGATCCTGCTGGACCGGAAGATGATAACAGCCGAAAAACTGGACGAGGCCCTTACGACCCATTGGAGACGAGGAATGCTCCTGGGTGATATATTGACGCAGCTAGGGTTTACGGCGGAAAAAGACATAGCCCTGGCATTGAAAGAACAGAAGTCATACACGAAAGGCCTTTATGGCGCCGGATGTCCAGCTTGATAAAAAGACGGTTAAGTGGTATCTGAAACCCGCGGTAATATTGATAGCGATAATCGGCATCGGGCCATTCGCTATACCTATGGTCTGGATCAGCCCTGCCTTCAAAAGTTGGCAAAAGATAGTCCTTACCGCGCTAACAATTATTTTTACGTTATGGGCCCTTAAATCTTCCATAGAGTTGTATCAGATATTGTTGAGGGAGATGCAGAATTTACAAGCTGCTTTAAAGTAAACCGTGCCGATTATAATAGATGGGTGGAATTTAATACGAAACCGCAGGTCCAGAATAAGAGATGACGGCGCGGATTCTCTCGAATCCGCCCAGGCACTCATATCATATCTAAGCGAGTTTCAGGAAACCCATAACGATCCCATTGTGCTGGTATTTGACAGCACAAATGAATATCTCGATATACGCTACACGAGCACGCCGAAACTAAGAATAGTGGCCTCAAGAGACGCAGATAATTATATAAAAAAGTATATAGAGGATACCCCTGACCGGCAGAGGCGCAATATAAGGGTCGTATCGTCGGACAACGATATATATTATCATGCGAAGAGCTATTTTGCCACGCCGCTGAAATGCGAAGCGTTCTGGGATAAATTAGTTAGACCTTGACAACAGGTAGAGCGGCTGATAAGATATGGAAAATCATGCAAAGGGGTGAGATAAAAGATGCCTAAGATCACCGTTGGTGAGAATGAGCCTATTGAAAAGGCGCTTAGACGATTCAAAAAAAAGATGGAGATAGAGGGAACTCTTAAGACGCTTAAGGCTAGAAAGCATTACGAGAAGCCGAGCGAGCAGAAGCGGCGCAAGAGAAAAATGGCGTGGAAGAAATAATTAAAAGAATAAACCTGGCACTGATATTTCTTTCATTTATAGCATCTGCCGCCTACGGCGCTTCACAAGATGCAATAGTCCTTCCTGATGAGGCCGTTTCTAAGATAACCTTAGATAACGGCCTCACTGTTTTAGCCAAATATTCGCTTCCACAGGACCTGGTCGCGATAGATGTGAAGGTGAAAGCAGGCTCGAGCATTGAAGGCGAATATCTAGGTTCGGGAATTTCACATCTTGTGGAGCATATGCTCTTCAGGGGAACTGCTTCCAGGGGCGTAGGCGACATTGAAAAAGAGATTAAATCCTACGGCGGTATAATAAACGGTTCCACCTCCAATGACGCCACGGATTTCTATATAGTCTTACCGTCAAAATATCTTCCCCAGGCCCTGGCCGTCCTTAAGGATATGCTCCTTAACGCGAAGATGGACCCCGCCGAACTCACAAGGGAAAAAGAAGTTATCCTGAAAGAGATACGGATGGACAAGGACGAGCCCCATGGGCGGCTGATGCGGCTTTTGAACGAGAAGGCTTACTTGAGCCACACATATAAATTTCCAACTATAGGTTACGAAAAGAACCTGAAAGCTCTCACTGCAGGCGACATAGTGAAATATTATAAAACCAGATACGTGCCGAACAGGATGATAGTGACGGTGGCAGGAGGCATCGATGAGTCCGCAGCGATCTCTCAGGTCGAAAAGGAGTTCGAGGACTTCAGGCGCGCGGATTACAGCGTTTCGGACCTGATAAGCATTGAACCGGCGCAGATTCAGTCCCGAAGCGCGGATGAGCGCATAGAGACGAACCTCGCGTATCTTGCCATGGGCTTCCATTCAACAAGTATTTTAAGCGAAGATCTGTTCGCCATGGATGTCTTATCAAAGATCCTTGGGCAGGGGGATAACTCGAGGCTCAATACTTCATTGTATAAAAACAAGGCCCTGGTCTATACCGTAAGTGCGTCGAATTACACGCCAAGGGATCCCGGATTATTCGTGATAACGGTAGTACTTGATGAAAACAAGCTGGGTGAAACCGAAAAGTCTATAATGGAAGAACTGGGCATCTTGCGCGCCGGCCTCGTGCGGGATGAGGAGCTCAATTCCGCTAAACGCATGTTGCTGGCCGATTACATATCGATCCTTGAGACCATAGAAGCTCAGGCCAATGATATATCCACAAGCTACATGCTGACAGGCTCCGAAGGCTTCTCCAGGCGCTACGTCGAAGGTATAAATGCCGTAAAAAAAGAAGATATAAAGGCCGTCGCGAATAAGTACCTTCGCGCCGATAATCTTACCACAGTTAGGATTTTGCCTCCGGGCAAAAAAGAGCAAAAGAATTTTATTGAAAGGCCAAATGTCCGGAATACGGTAAAAGAGGCGTTGCTCCCGAACGGCCTTAAACTTTTCGTGCGGGAAGACAAGAAGATACCATCCGTCACGATAACGGCGGCAATGCTTGGTGCGTTAACGGCGGAGACTAAAGAGGATAACGGAATATCCAATATCACGGCGGATATGATCCTGCGGGGCACATATACCAGGCCCGACAGCGGCAAGATAAAAGGCGTGTTACAGGAGCTGGGTGGAGAGATTGACTCTTTCAGCGGCGTCAATACTTTCGGTGTCAGCATATCCGTGCTTAAACCCGATCTGGATATGGCGCTGGAGATACTGAAAGATGTTTTGGTGAACGCGAATTTCTCCGAGCGGGAATTCGAAAAAAGCAAATCTTTCATTATAGCGTCGATAAAAGCAGAGGACGATGATATCTTTGAAGTCGGTATGAATGCCCTGAAGAAGGAGCTTTTCGCCGGCTCTCCTTACGGGCTTCGCGGCATAGGCCGGATTGAATCCGTAAGCTCTTTAAAACCTGAGGATGCGGCGGAATTCTACAAAAAATATTACCTGCCTAATAATATGGTTATCGCCATATCGGGCGACGTCGATGCCGAAAAGACGATAAGTAAATTAAAAGGACTCTTCTCGGATCTCAAGAGCAAAGAGCTGTCCATTCCTTCGGCAGGCGAGACGGCCATCGATAAAGCAAAGACGGTTTCGATCGCCATGGATAAGGAGCAGAGCCTTATCGCGCTGGGCTTTAAGGCCGTCTCCAGAAAAAGCCCTGACAGATACCCGCTGGAAGTCCTGGGCGCCGTCATGTCCGGATATTCGGGAAGGCTATTCGAGAACTTGCGCAATAAGCTTTCCCTTGCTTACACGCTCGGATGCTGGCAGGATTACTGGACCGATGAAGGGATCTTCGCGTTTTATGTCGCTACCACAAAAGATAAATTGCCCGCCGTTAAAAAAGCGTTAATCGAAGAATTGCGCAAGGTGAAGTCGTCCGGTATAACGGATGACGAGCTTCGCCGTGCCAAGAGGGAGCTCTCCTCCCGTCATCAGATGGCAATGCAATCGAACGGATTTTTCACGTTTAATTTTGCGGTGGAAGAACTTCGCGGTTTAGGCTATGATAATCTTTACAAATATGAGACAGAGGTCGATAAGGTGACCAAAGAGGATGTCAGGAGAGTCCTTGATAAATATCTTGACCTCGGGAAGAGCGTGGAAGTAGTGATTTCGCCGGACAAGAATCCCTAAAGGGGCAAAAATATGGTCAGAGAAACGGTTGTCGCGGGTCAGTTCTATCCTGGATCCAGAGAGGCATTAAGGCGCGCGGTCTGTGAACTGGTCGATCCGAACGCGAAGAAAGAAGACGCCATTGGCGCCATTTCACCGCATGCGGGGTATATATATTCCGGTTCTGTGGCGGGAAGCGTATTCTCGGCTATGAAACCGAAGAAAAGATACGTAATACTAGGGCCGAATCATACGGGTTTAGGCGAGGCCTTTGGGCTGGATAAGAACGATTCCTGGAAAACACCTCTGGGCAATATCGGGATAGACAGGGTTCTTGCGGGCGCGATAATGGAAAACTGCGCATACATAAAGAACGACAGCCTGTCGCATCAGCATGAGCATTCCATAGAAGTGCAGCTCCCGTTTTTACAGGTCCTGCAAAAAGATTTTAAGATCGTGCCAATCGTGGTATCGTACGCGGACATGAGTATATATAAAAAAATCGGGGAAGCGATAGCCGGCGCCATCAAAACCATGAAACTTGAAAAAGAGGTCACGATAATAGCGTCGAGCGACATGACTCATTATGAATCGCATGAAAGCGTTAAAAAGAAAGATTCGATCGCGATCGATGCTATGCTGGAGCTGGACGAAACAAAGCTTGTTAAAAAGGTATTGGAGCTCGACATAACTATGTGCGGCTACGCGCCTGCGGCCATTATGATAACAGCGGCGAAGGAGCTTGGCGCAAAACATGCAAAGCTGGTAAAGTATCAGACCAGCGGCGATACATCGGGGGATTATCTGTCCGTGGTCGGCTATGCCGGAATAATAATAAGTTAGGCCGATATCAGGGATATCGGCACTTAGCCTGCAATACGGCTGAATAAACTAGGAGAAGGCTACATGTTCGATTTTCTTAATAATAAAAAGCGGAGAAAGGTGGCGCTCGTTTTGGGAGGAGGATCCGCGAGAGGTTTAGCGCACATAGGAGTCCTGAAGATACTCGAAAGGGAGAAAATACCGATCGATAGTATTGTCGGCACCAGCATGGGGGCCATGATCGGAGCCGCTTACTCTGTAGGTGTCCCCATATCCCAGATGGAAGAACGCGCATACAAGTTTACGATGAAAAAAATACTTGACCCCACAATGCCTTCGATGGGGCTTCTTGCAGGCGTGAAACTGGAGGCCACGATCAAGCACCTGATAGACAGTAAGCAATTCGAAGACTGTAAGATACCGCTTGCGGTGGTGACTAACGATATCGAGACGGGAGAAGAGGTGGTCTTCCAGAAAGGCAATCTGATAAAGGTCGTGCGCGCCAGCTGTTCATGGCCCGGCATATTCAATCCTGTGAGAATTGACGGAAGGCTTCTTTCGGACGGCGGTATTAAACATAGCGTGCCGACCAAGATCGCCAGGGATCTGGGCGCTGATTATGTGATAGCGGTGGATGTGGGCTTCTGCGTAAGGAGGGGCAAGATCGATAATATATTCCAGATGATAGTCCAGTCATTCCAGATAATGGGTGAAGAGTTGAACCAGTATCAATCCCGCGATGCGGACTCTGTAATAAAAGTTTATCTTACGGATATAGACCAGGCAGCGTTCGACAAGTCACGCGAGATAATAGCAAAAGGTGCTGAGGCCGCGGAAGCGGGAATAGAACAGATAAAGAGAGACCTGAGGGTATAAAAATGGGTGAAGAGAAGAAGGAAGAGCTGAAGAAGAAAGTAGATGAGTCATGGAAAGAAGCCGTTTCGAAAGATAGGGCTGCGCCTTCCGAGGAAAAAGCCTCGAAGACCCCGGAGATGCCCGAAGTGACATTTGGACTATTTATTTCCGGGCTTCTCATGGAAGCGCTGATAGCCCTCGGCGACCTAGAGCATCCTGTCACTAAAAAGAAAGAGTTAAACGCCCTCCACGCGAAATTTATCATTGAAACCCTTACGATGTTAAAGGATAAGACAAAGAATAATCTGGCTAAAGAAGAGGCGGATTCTCTAGAGGCTGTACTGTATGATCTTCGGATGAGGTTCGTCCAGAAAGCGGGTAAATAGCAAGATGCTTTTAAATGCGCTGCTCTTCATTGCGCTTGGGGTATTGGCTTTCGCGATATTTTATCTGATAATCCGGATAAGAGACATCTCCGTTGATGTGCGGTACCTGTCCGAAAAACTGCCGGTTTCGGACGAAATGCGTAAGCAGGCCTCCAACACTATTGAAAGCCTTAATGAGCGCATCGGAAGCCTTAATCAAAAAGCCCAGCAGATCAACGACGTGATGAACGAGGTGACGGGCCTCCGCAATATGTTTATAATGCCGAAGGGCGCCGGGGCGATAGGCGAAAGGCTTCTGGAGAAAGCGCTTCATGATGTATTGCCGGCCGATATGTTTGAGACTCAACTGCGCCTGAGTTCGGGAACGGTCGATTTTGCAATTAAATTCAAAGAATATATCGTGCCCATCGATTCGAAACTTTCGCTGGAAGATTTCAATAAGATGCTGTCCGCGCACGATGAAGCGCAGAAACGAGCCCACTGGAAAGCTTTCTCAAGCGCGGTTAAAAAGAGGATAGACGAGACGGCAAAATATATACTGCCGGGCGAAAGGACGACAGATTTTGCGCTGATGTATATAGCTTCGGAAGGCGTTTATTACGAGGCCTTCGTAAAGAATAAACAGTTCGGGGAAGATAATATCCTGATTGATTATGCCCTTAAGAAGAAGGTCTATCCCACGTCTCCGCAGACAATATACCCTTACCTTATGACTATATTGCAGGGAATGAAAGCATTGAAGATAGAAGAGAGCGCCAAGGAGATATTATCCAAGGTTACCGCGCTGCGTAATGATTACGAACGCTTTAAGGCCATCTACAATATAATAATAACCCACATAGAGAACGCACACTCGAAACACAATAATGAAGCCCACGGCGCGATCACGAAACTCGAGCAGCATATCTCCGGCCTCGAGCACAATAATCCGCTATAAATTGCTTTACCTCCCAAGACCTTTGTGTTAAACTATCTACCCATGAAAAAGAAGATAGGCCCTTTCTTAAGAACAGCCGTCAGCTTATTGCTCATAATAATATTACTTTATATTATGAGGGGTAAGTATGGCGATATAGTGGAGGCGCTGAAGAATACCAATATGTATATCTTCGCCTTGGCGTTCGCGGCGTTTATGCTCGCCTCTATAATAGCCAGTTTCAGGCTGAAGCTCATAATCGAGGCCCAGGACATAAGCTTGAGGTTCCGGGAGGCCTTGTCACTCACCTTAATAGGCTACTTTTTCAATAACTTCCTTCCGACATCCATCGGAGGAGATGTAGTAAAAGCCCACTACCTTTCAAAACATAGCCGGGATACTGCCGGCTCATATACATCGGTATTTGTCGATAGAGCGGTAGGGCTGGTCACAATGATATTTATGGCTTTCGCCGCATTGATACTGGCAGGGGCCAACATAGTGGATAGAGGCGTAGCCATCACTATCTACGCTATAACCGCTATCTCCATCATAGGGATAATCTTTCTTGCCAATAAAAAGTTCGCGAGGAAATTTTCCAAATTAATCGTTCTGGTAAAACCCATAGAAGCGCAATTGAGAAATCTCTATGAGTCGACTAATAAATATCGCCATCGAATAAGTTTAATGATAGCCACGCTCTGCATATCGGTGGTCAGCCAGCTCTTCTATTTTGTCTGTTACGGCATCCTCGCCGTAAGCATAGGGTCAAAGATCCCCGCAATCGACCTTTTGCTGAAGATGCCGATAGTTAGTATGATGAGTCTCTTGCCGTCAATAAATGGCCTCGGAGTGCGGGAGGGGTCCATGGTCGTATTATTCGGGCCCCTGACAGGCAAGGAGAATGCTCTGGCGATAGGCATTCTCATGATAATGCTGCTCTTAATAACAAGCGTCATAGGCGGGGTCATCTACGCCTTAAGTCCTCAATTTAAGATGAAACTTAAGGAGATCAAGAAGGAGGGGGAGAACTTATGATCGATAAAGAGCTCCTGGATATTTTGGCATGTCCGGCATGCAAAGCGGATGTAAGACTCGAAGGCGAAAGGATAGTTTGCGTAAAGTGCGGGCGGCGCTATCCGGTCAAAGACGATATACCTATAATGCTGATAGATGAGGCCGAACTTCCATCCGGAGCGAAAGAAGGTGGCAAGCGATGAAGAAGATACTTGTGATTCACGGCCCGAATTTGAATTTGCTGGGTAAGCGCGAAGTCGATGTATACGGCAGCGTGACCATAGATGAGATAAACGCCGAACTGGAAAAGACGGCGAAGGCCATGAAGGTGAGCCTCGATATAGTGCAGTCGAATCATGAGGGCGAGATCGTGGAAGCGATAGGCTCAGCCGGTGGAAAGTTCGACGCCATCCTTATAAACCCGGCCGCATATACACATACCAGCGTCGCCATAAGGGACGCTATAAGCGCCGTAAAGCTGCCCACCGTCGAAGTTCATCTTTCGAATATATATAAAAGAGAGGAATTCCGTCACATATCGTTGATAGCTCCGGTGGCCGACGGCCAGATATCCGGTTTCGGCAAGATGAGCTATATCCTTGGTCTAGAAGCTGCTATAGGACTTTTGGATAAGTGATAACGAAATTAAATTACCAAAGAAGGCTTGCTCTTTTAAAAAATGGACTGAAAGTAAACGCTCTTGACTCAATACTTATAACAAACCAGGCCAACGTTACTTATATGAGCGGATTTCCCGGGCACGATTCCATGGTTCTGATAACGCCAGATAAGAATTTCTTCATAACGGATTCCCGCTATATCGAAGAGGCTGAAAAGACGTTAGACGGGTTTCAGGTAAAATTGGTGGAGATATCCACCTACGATACGGTATCGGATATCGTTAAGAAGCATCGCTTGAAAAAGATCGGCTTCGAAGCTATGGATCTTCCGTATGGTGTGGCTGTAAGGCTGTATAAACTTATAAAAAACGCGAAGCTTGCTCCTTGTAAAGATATGGTCGAGAGCATAAGATCAATAAAAGATTCCGACGAGATAGCCTTGATAAGAGAATCGGTCTCTCTTAACAAAAAAGTTTTCGATGTTGTAGCTGACCGGGTAAAGCCGGGCATATCGGAGAAAGCGCTTGCCGTGATAGTGGAATCGACATTTATAAATGAGGGCGCCAGATCGGCTTTTGAGCCCATAATAGCTTCAGGTGAGAACGCGTCAAAACCTCATGCGGTACCTGACTGCGTAAGCATAAAAAATAACAGTTTTGTCATGGTCGATATCGGCGCTAAACTTAACGGCTACTGCTCGGACCTTACCAGGATGATCACCCTTGGCCGTGTTAAAGACAAATTTAAAAAGATGTATGCTATCGTGAAGACAGCTCAGGATAAGGCTATCGAAATGATACGCCCCGGCGTCAAAATACGTGATATAGACGCCGCGGGACGCGATCATATAAAAGGCGAAGGATTCGGCAAATACTTCGGGCACTCGCTCGGACATGGCATAGGCTTGAGCGTTCATGAAAAGCCCACCATCTCAAGCATCGGCGAAGGCTTGATTGCCCCGGGAATGGTATTCACGGTCGAGCCGGCAATATATATACCGGGGTTTGGAGGGGTCAGGATAGAGGATATGGTTCTTGTGACGAATAAAGGATGTGAAGTTCTTACAAGGTAGCCTGTTTTTTAATTAGGGATGGGCTCAAACAGGAGAAAGATATGTATATTAAAGAAATAAAAGACATGATCAACCTGATGAATGAAAATAACCTGACCGAGCTTGAGATCGAGAAGGAAGGCGTGCGGATCAAGCTAAGGAAGGGTTCGGGCGGGATAGAGAGGGCTGTCGAGTTTGTCCCTGCCGTTCCTCAAAACACCGTTCAGAGCGAAAAATCTGCCGCAGAGACCGGCAAGGCGGAAGAGAAGAAGAATACCCTGGACATCAAATCTCCTATGGTAGGAACATTTTACCGCGCGGCATCCCCTGAATCTCCGCCGTATGTTAATATGGGAGATACCGTATCTCCCGGACAGGTGATATGTATAATTGAGGCCATGAAGCTGATGAACGAGATAAAATCCGAAGTTAAAGGCAAGATAGTTGACATACAGGTCGATAACGCTGAACCTGTCGAATTCGGCCAGGTCCTGTTCGTAATAGAACCGGTATAGGAGCAGCATGTTCTCTAAAATATTGATAGCGAATAGAGGCGAGGTGGCTTTAAGGATAATAAGGGCCGCGAAGGAACTCGGCATAAGCACAGTCGCCGTATACTCGCAGCCTGATATAAACAGCCTGCATGTGAAATATGCGGATGAGGCTATATGCATCGGGTCCGCGGCAAGCGCCAATAGTTATTTGAATATACCCGGCATTATCAGCGCGGCGGAGATAACAGACGTCGAGGCCATACATCCCGGTTATGGTTTTCTAGCGGAGGACGCCCATTTTGCCGAGATATGCGAATCGTGCAAGATAAAGTTTATAGGGCCAACACCGGAGAATATGAGGCGGATGGGAGATAAGATGGCCGCCAAAGATTCGGCGAAGAAGGCGGGCGTGCCGACCATACCGGGGTCCAAAGCGTGCGTCAAGACCAAAGAAGAAGCTATAAGGATCGCCAAAGAGATGAAATACCCCGTCATAATTAAAGCGTCGGCGGGCGGCGGCGGAAAAGGAATGCGCATATGCCACAACGATGTCAGGCTCATCAGCGCTTTTCTTACGGCTCAGAGGGAAGCCGAGGCTGCGTTCGGTAATCCGGATGTCTATATTGAAAAGTTCATTGAGCGCCCGCGGCATATCGAGGTCCAGATGCTCGGTGACGCGCACGGACATATAATTCATCTGGGGGAAAGAGATTGCACTATCCAGAGGAGGCACCAGAAGCTGATCGAGGAATCTCCGTCCCCTATTTTAAGCGAGAAACTGCGCAAGAAGATGGGCGAGGCGGCGATAAAATGCGCCAGGTCGATCGGATATGTGAGCGCGGGGACGATAGAATTCCTTCTGGACGAGGACAATTCTTTCTACTTCATGGAGATGAACACCAGAATCCAGGTCGAGCATCCTGTAACCGAAGCGGTCACAGGCATAGATATTGTGAAGGAACAGCTGAAGATAGCCGCCGGCGAGAGGCTCGCATATAAACAGGAAGATATAAAGTTTGACGGTCATGCCATAGAATGCCGTATAAACGCGGAGGACCCTGATAATGACTTTATGCCGTGCCCCGGGAAGATAGACACCTTCAACGTACCCGGAGGACGGGGCGTCAGGGTGGACACGCACGCGTACCAGGGTTACACGATATCTCCCTATTACGATTCTATGATAGGCAAGCTCATAGTCCATGGCAAAAACAGGCAAGAGGCCGTCAGTATATGTAAGAGGGCCCTGGATGAATTCACTATAGAGCCGATAAAGACGACCATATCTTTTCATAAAAAGGTAATGAATAACCCCGCGTTCCTGAAAGGTAAATTCTCTACGGATTTTGTTGAAAAACTTTTCGATAAGACGCAGGTTTAATCCCCCGCTTGGAAATCCCCAGGCTTTAGCCCGGGGCCGAACGGGATTGATTCTTAAAAGAGGAGGGAGCCCCGGACGTTAGTCCGAGGGGGCTCCACTGAAAGGCTAAAGTAATGACGAACGGCATAACGCACAGGGATAGGGCTACGGATCTTGGCGTGGTAAGGATAAATAACGAAGCCATTACGACTATAGCGTCCATCGCCGCGATGGAGGTCAAAGGAGTCCATAAGATGGGCGGCGGGATAAAGAAAGCGCTGCATCAGGTATTTTTTCGGGGAGACACATCCGGCGGTGTGAAGATAAGCTTGAAAGAAAGCGAGATAAAACTTATCGTTTCGATAGTGGTCGAATATGGCGTGGATATACCGAGGGTCGCGGATGAAGTTCAGAACAGCGTTAAGCATGCCGTGGAGAGGATGACAGGGCTCATCATGTCGGAGGTGGATGTTGTTGTCGATGGTGTGCATACGCCTTCTTCGCAGGATAAAGAAAAGAGGAGGGGAAGCTCAATATGAGATTTCTTGGCGGATTGACCTTATTCTTCTACACATTTGTATTTTTACTGGTCGGGGGGTTCTTTATAGTAATAGCCATGAACCTGGTCACGCAGGAATCGATAGTGACCACGTTAAACACGATCTATACCACCCCGAACGCGCGTCTTTGCCTAGGTATCACCGGGGCGCTCCTGATCTTCATAAGCATACTGGTCATGCAGATAGCTATGGGAAAACTGACCAGGGAAAAGACTATAGCCTTTGAAAACCCCGACGGGCAGGTGACCATAAGCCTGAGCGCGATAGAGGATTTTATAAAGAGAGCCCTGAAGCAGCTGCCCGAGGTCAAAGAATTGAGGCCGAACGTAAGGGCTACCAAGAAGGGTATAACGATAATAAACAGAGTTACGCTCTTTTCGGACATCAGCATACCGGAGACCACCGAGAAGATACAGAATCTGGTAAAGGCGAGGGTGCAGGATATGCTGGGTGTGGAAGAGCCTATCACTATCAAGGTCCATGTGGTCAAGATCGCCCACAAGGAAGAGACGGCAAAGAGCTTTAAAAAAGACGATAAGCTTCAAGCCCCGCAGTTCAGAGGCAACATAGAGTATTAATAAAATTGTCAAGGAGGAAGAGATGAAGATGGTTGGCGTATTAACAGGTGGCGGAGATTGCCCCGGCTTGAACGCTGTGATAAGGGCGGTTGTCGTAAAAGCATCCCAGAACAATATAAAAGTAGTCGGTATCAAGAACGGATGGAAAGGCCTTGTCCGGATCGATACGGTAGATCTCGACCTTAATTCCGTTTCCGAGATATTGTATAGAGGCGGGACCATTCTAGGCACGTCCAGGACTAATCCTTATAAGAAACCGGATGACGTTAAGAATGTTATTGATAATTATAAGGCGCTCAGGCTCGACGCTCTTATCGCTATAGGCGGCGAGGATACCCTCGGAGTCGCCAATAAGCTTAACAAGGAAAATAAGGGCATCAATGTAGTGGGATGTCCTAAGACCATCGATAACGATCTTAACGCGACAGATTATACGTTCGGCTTTGATACGGCCGTAAATATCGCTACTGAAGCCATCGACAGGCTGCGCACCACCGCGGAGAGCCACCACCGCGTAATGGTAGTCGAGGTGATGGGCCGCCATGCGGGATGGCTGGCGCTCCATTCAGGGATCGCGTCGGGAGCGAATATCGTATTGATCCCTGAGATCGCGATAGACCTTGATGAGGTCTCGTCGATATTAAAGAAGAGAAAAGCGGCGGGCCATGAATTTTCCATAGTGGTTACGGCGGAGGGCGCGCAGTTCAAAGCCGGACAGACAGTGCTGAAAGAGCAGGAGCTCGACTCGTTCGGCCATGTAAGGCTGGGCGGCATCGGAGAGACGCTGGCAGGAGAGATAGAAAAGAGGACCGGGATAGAGACGAGGACCACGGTCCTCGGCCATATTCAGAGAGGCGGGACCCCGAGCGCTTTTGACAGATTTCTTGCCACGCGTTTCGGCGTAACGGCGATGGACCTGGTCCTTGCCGGAAAGTTCGGTTACATGGCCAGTCTAAGAGGTACCGATGTAACAGGAGTTCCTATTCAGGACGCTGTCGGCACGCTCAAAACCGTTGATGTGAAATTATATGATATAGCCAGGACGTTCTTTGGATGAAAAATATAATAGAAGAATCTATCAAAGACAGTATACGGACAAAAGAGGGTCTCCTTAAGGGCGAAGTAGCGAATATAGAGAAGGCCGCCAGGGCTATAATAAAGTCGCTTCGTCTGGGCGGGAAGGTGCTCATTTTCGGAAACGGAGGCAGCGCCGCAGACAGCCAGCATATGGCAGCCGAGCTTGTCGGACGTTTCAAGAAAGAGCGCCGCGCGCTTGCGGCCATAGCGCTGACCGCTAATACATCGATCCTGACGGCTATAGGAAATGATTATGGATATGATACTATCTTCTCCAGGCAGATAACGGCTCTCAGCAGGAAGGGCGATGTAGCGATAGGGATATCTACGAGCGGTAATTCCCAAAACGTGCTAAATGCCATCAAGGAAGCCAAATCCCTGGATATGGGCACAATAGGTTTGTCCGGCGGCGACGGCGGCAGGCTGGGCAAAGCTTGCGATATCTCTATAATCGTGGCTGCTAAGGACACTCCCAGGGTGCAGGAATCACACATCACCATAATCCATATACTTTGCGATCTGATCGAAAACGAGCTCTTTAAATAAGGCTTTGATCTTGTGAAACAAAAGATAAAAACTCTGGACGCGCTGAGAAGGATAGCTTCCAGGCTGAGATCCGAAAATAAGAAGGTGGTGTTCACTAACGGATGCTTTGACATCCTCCATGTGGGCCACATAGCGTATCTGGAGAGGGCGAGAAATCTGGGCGGCGCATTGGTGATAGGCTTGAACAGCGACTCATCCGTCCGTGCCATAAAAGGGAAAGACAGACCGATAAATAAAGAGGCTGACAGGGCTATGGTCCTATCAGCTCTTTATTTTGTAGATTACATTACAATATTTCCGGATCCGACGCCGAAAAAACTTATAAAAACCCTGAGGCCGGATATTTTAGTAAAAGGCGCCGACTGGAAGGCGGAAGATATAGTCGGAGCGGATTTCGTAAAATCTTACGGCGGAAAGATAGTGAGGATACCTTTCGTTAAAGGTTACTCCACCACATCCGTGCTGAAGAAAATCGGCAGATAGATGAGCGCGAAAAAAGATATCTTACGGATAGTCGACGCGAATTTCAACCGCTCACGAGAAGGCTTAAGGGTATGCGAGGATATCGCGCGTTTTATAATGAACTCTCCCGCTCTAACTAAAGAGTTAAAGGCTCTCCGCCACGGTATATCGGGCATAATAAATTCATCTCCGGGAATGGCGGAAGTTTTGATAGAATCGCGTAATCCTTCGGGCGATTGCGGCAGGATACCTGACTTCAAGATCGAGGTTCCCAGGCGGAAGGCGCGCGACATATTTACGGCAAATATCGAACGCGTCAAGGAATCTATCCGGGTGCTCGAGGAATTTTTTAAACTCGTGGATATCGATCTCTCGGCAAAGTTCTCGCGGCTCAGGTTCAAAACATATGCTATCGAAAAAAAAGCTGTTAAAAGACTCTCTTCTCTGCGTTATTCTCGATAGAGATATTTTAAAGGGGAAAGCCCTTATAGCTGTGGCAAGGAAAGCCCTTCGCGCGGGAGCCGATATGTTACAGCTGAGAAGCAAACATTCCTCTACGGAAGAAGCTCTCGAAACAGCGTCGGCTTTGAAGGCGCTTACCAGGTGTTACGGGGTTCCCTTGATAATTAACGACCGGGTCGACATAGCGGCGGCTGTAGATAGCGATGGGGTGCACATAGGCCAGGCGGACTTGAGGGTAGGCACAGCAAGAAAGATCCTCGGTAGCGGCAAACTGATAGGCGTAACGGCCGCCGGTTTGGCCGAGGCAAAGCGCGCTAAAGAAGAAGGCGCGGATTATATAGGCGTAGGGCCCGTATTTAAAACGCCTATAAAGGCTTCCAAGAGAGCGATCGGTGTGGAAGCATTAAAAAAAATACGTAATTTGCGTATTCCGATTATCGCGATAGGCGGGATAGATTGCAAGAATATTTCCGGATTGGCTCAAAATGGATTTAAGAGGGTAGCGGTGATAAGAGCGGTCTGCTCGTCGCGAGAAACGTTAAGTTCGACCAGAAAATTAAAAGAGGCTATCATCTAGTGACACAATTAGAATTGGCAAGAAAAGGAAAGATATCCGCCGAAATGCGCCGCGTAGCGAATGACGAAGGCGTGAGCCTTGAGTTTATCAGACGGGGTATAGCCAAAGGCAATATCGCAATACCTAAAAATATACGTCACAAATTAAGCTCTTTATGCGGCATAGGGAAGGGCCTTAAGACGAAGATAAACGCGAATATCGGCACATCCAAAGGAGCCTCCAATATCTCAAGCGAGCTCGTCAAGATGAATGCCGCGATCTCGCTCGGCGCGGATACGATCATGGACCTCTCCACCGGCCCCCGGATAAAAGAGACTCGGCGGGCCATCATCGCAAAATCGAAAGTTCCTGTGGGGACCGTCCCTATATATGAGATCATAATAAACGGGCTTAAGAAATACGGCGCGGTGAAAGACATCACCGTAGAAGATATCTTCGATGTGCTGGAATCGCAGGCCAGGGATGGCGTGGATTTTTTTACAATACATGCAGGCGTTACAAAGGACACTATCGATACGCTTCGAAAACATCCGCGCATACTCGATATAGTGAGCCGGGGCGGGGCATTTATCGCGCAGTGGATGATCGAGAACGGCCGAGAGAACCCGTTTTACTCGAATTTCGACAGAGTCATCGATATAGCCAGGAGATACGACATAACCCTATCGCTTGGCGACGGCTTGAGGCCCGGCGCGATAGCGGACGCGACCGACGGCCCGCAGATAATGGAACTGATGACGCTGGGAGAGCTGCGTAAAAAAGCTTTTAAAAAAGGTGTTCAGGTTATCATAGAAGGGCCGGGACATGTGCCCTTAAACCAGGTAGAAACAAACGTGATGCTGGAAAAGGAATTTTGCGGCGGCGCCCCGTTCTATGTTCTCGGACCGCTGGTCACCGACGTGGCTCCCGGCTATGACCACATAACCGCAGCTATCGGCGGCGCCATTGCTGCGGGCAAAGGCGCCGATTTTCTCTGTTACGTTACACCCGCGGAACATTTAAGGCTTCCCACCCTTGATGACGTTAAGGAAGGCGTGATAGCTTCAAAGATAGCGGCCCACGCCGGCGATATCGCAAAAGGAATTAAGGGCACTATGGACTGGGACATAGCTATTTCTAAAGCCAGACGCGACAGGAACTGGAAGAGACAATTTGCGCTGGCGATAGATAAGGCGAAACCCGATAAATATAGAAAAACATCGCATCCTGATATTAAAGACGTCTGCACGATGTGCGGCGAATACTGTTCTATAAAGACGGCGGAAAAATGTTTCGGGAGGAATAGATGAGCATTCTGGTCATAGGTTCGGTCGCGCTCGATTCTGTTGAGACGCCTTTCGGAAAGAGAAAGGAGATACTGGGCGGCTCCGCGACATTCTTTTCCATAGCGGCGTCTTTTTTCAGCCCGGTTGATATCGTTGCCGTAGTGGGGGAGGATTTTCCGAAGAGGTATGTGAAGCTGTTTAAGGATAAGGGGATAGGGATCGCCGGGCTCTCCGTAAGTAAAGGTAAGACTTTCAGGTGGGAAGGCCGTTATGATTACGATCTTAACACAGCTCATACCATCTCGACCCATCTTAATGTCTTTAAAGATTTCGATCCCCATGTGCCTGAACATCTTCGCCAGCCGGAGTTCCTGTTCCTTGCGAATATCGATCCCGACCTGCAGTATAACGTGCTTCGACAGGTGAAGAGGCCGAAAATGGTGGCGTGCGACTCGATGAACTACTGGATCAGTACGAAGAGAAGGTCCCTGGAGAGGCTGCTGAATAAGATCGATATTCTTTTATTGAACGATGCCGAAGCAAGGCAGCTCAGCGGAGAATCTAACCTGATAAAGGCTGCGCAAGCGGTAATTAAATTCGGCCCGAAGGCCGTTATAATAAAAAAGGGGGAACACGGAGTCCTTTACTTCTCCAAAAACGCGCATTTCGTAGCGCCGGCGTACCTCCTTGAGACGATATATGATCCGACCGGCGCGGGTGACACATTTGCAGGCGGAATGGTCGGGTACATAAGCCGCGCAAGGTCTATAAACGAGGTCACTATAAGGAAGAGCATAATATACGGGAGCATATTGGCATCGTTCGCCGTAGAGGATTTCAGCGTTAACAGGCTGTTGAAGATATCCAATAAAAATATCAAAGACAGGTTCGATCATTTCAGGAGAATGACCAGGTTTTAAATGTGTTGGCGGGGCAATGTACTAAATTGAGTTGATGCGAGCGTAGTTCAATGGTAGAATACCAGCTTCCCAAGCTGGCTACGGGGGTTCGATTCCCCTCGCTCGCTCCATTTGAGCAGTATGTTTTTAAAAATAACGAAAGACAGCGTATAATGGCCTTGAGATTGTTGATCGCATGCTTACTGGCGGTAACGTTTACCGGATGCGCCACGACTAAAGCGCGCACGGCGCATCCCCGTAAAGAGGCTTCATACGCGTCGTCACCGATGATAATTCATCAGGAAGACATAGAGCCTTCCATCGGAACTTTTCCGAAACCCGTAATATCGACCAGATTCGCACAGGGTTCAGCGCGGCATACGGTACGAACGGGCGAGACGCTCTGGTCCATTTCCAAGCTATACGGCGTCGATGTGGCTGAATTGGCCAACGCAAACTCCATCAGCGATTCCAAGTCGATCGAAGTTGGGAAAATCCTGACCATACCGGGAACTTCTTCCGGCACCATAGGAAAGAAGGTCAATTATAGCGCCCGCCGCAGCGCAACGTTCATATGGCCCGTCAGAGGAAATATCGCGGCGTCTTTCGGCTCAAGAGTGGATAAGTATATCAACAAAGGGATAGATATAAAGGCATCAGAAGGCATGAACGTCGCGGCTTCCCGCGGCGGCAAAGTAGTCTATTGCGACTCTCACCTGAAAGGCTTCGGCCGGACAGTCATAATCGACCATATGGACGGCTTCCAGACGGTTTACTCATATAACGCGGGCATCATGGTAAAGGTCGGCGATATGGTCGAGCAGAGAGACGTGATAGCTAAGGTGGGTTCGAGCGGGCGCGCCCGGGAGCCGATGCTCCATTTTGAGATAAGAAAGAACGGCGAACCTCAGAACCCCGAATTCTATTTATCAAGATAGAGGTGTAGATGTTCAGCGAACCGGTAGTGGGCGATAAATTTTTCGGACGCGATGAAGTCCTTGAGATACTCAACAAGAGGACGCTGGCGCTAAAGGACGGTTACAGGCAAAACGTCGCGCTTACCGGCCAGTCTCTCGCAGGTAAATCATCCATAATCCTCCAGTTCCTGCATACTATCAAAGAAGACGGATTTATCCCCGTATACGTAGAGGTCATAAAGGAGCCTTTCGGGGCCTTCGCCGGAAAATTTATCGCGACGATGCTTTATCATGCGCTGGCAAAGAAAGGCGAAGAAGTAAGCGTGAATATCGACAGCTTGATGGAGAGGGCATCTCTGGCCCTTCCGAAGACTCATTCCGCGATAAAGCATATCAACCTGTGTATTGAGAATGAAGAATACGAACAGGCATATTCATGCCTGCTTGAGCTTACTTCGACTCTTAAACTGGAGAGCGGGATACCGTGCATAGTGATATTGGATGAATTCGACAATCTTGAACACCTCGGCATCAGGAATCCGTTTGTCGCTTTCGGCAAAGTGATAATGGTGCAGAAGGATACGATGTATATAGTGTCAAGCTCGAGAAGCCTGGCCATACGTAAAATAATATCGGAAAAATTGTCTCTTCTCTTCGGAAACTTCGAGATCCTGAAAGTCGAGAATTTCGGGACCAGGGTATCCAATGAATTTATAAGCATCAGGCTGGCCGGATTCGATATCGACAATTTTATAAGAAAGTTCCTGATAGCTTTCACCGACGGTAATCCGTTCTATCTGAATAAGATGATATGCAGGATGAAAGATATCGCCCTCGAGCAGATGACCAGCCACATCGACATGGAGATCACGATAGAGGCTATACTGGACCTTGTCTACAATCCAAGCGGGACCATACATCAATACCTGATGAACTATATGCTCGAACTCATAGACGCTAAGCCCAAAGACTTCCATATATCCATACTGGCGTCGATAGCCAATGGCAGAAAGAGGCCCTCTGAGATCGCCAGACACATCCATATGACACAGGCCGGCGTGACCGAAGCCCTGCAGCGCCTTTCGGAGCAGGGGCTTGTGGCCAGAAGCGGTATTTTTTACGCGATAGGCGACGTTATGTTCGACTTCTGGCTGAAGAATGTCTACGAAAGGAAGAAGAGGCTGCTCGTTGACGGGGCGATCGATAAGAGATCCCTCTTCCGCGGAGAGATAAAAGCCTACATAGGCGGCTTTGAGCGGGAATTCGCGCTCTCCACGGCGGAAAGGCTCGCAGGGCTTTTTAATCTATTCTCGAACGAACTCGTCTCGCTTAATATGAAGAATTCAAAGATGCCGCATTTTACAAAGGTGGAGGTCAGATCCTTCGCCGACTCGCAGGAGTTCATTGCCGCTTCATTCCGCGGAAATTTCTGGATAGCCCAGTCATACGAGCGTAATGTGAACGAAAACGACATAGTCGCTTTTATAAGGAATGTAAAAGGGCTGGAGCACAAAATATCCAGTAAGTTGATAATACCTCTTAAGGGAATAGATGAGAACGCGAGGCTCCTGGCCAAAGAACTCAAGATATCCATCTGGGACAGCCGCACGGTAAACACCCTGTTAACTCTATATAATAAGAAAAGAATGATCGTATTATGAGGATACTCGTCCTGTCCGATACCCATATCCCGAGAGCGGCGCACAGCCTGCCGGAGACAATACTCGACGAGATCAAGAAATCCGATATGGTGTTGCACGCGGGAGACTTCGTTGATGAAGAGGTCCTTGATAACATCCTGAAACTGAATAAGGACCTTCACGCGGTATACGGAAACATGGATTCGCAGGCGTTAAGGCGGCGGCTAAAAGATAAAGAGATCATCACTGCAGGAAAATTCAAGATCGGCCTTATACATGGCTATGGCGCGCCCAAGGACCTTATCCAGACCGTTGCGGGAGAGTTCAGGAATGTCGACGCTATAGTATTCGGCCATTCTCATTCCGCTATAAATATTGAAAAGGATGGGATGCTCTTTTTCAATCCCGGAAGCCCGACCGATACCATATTTGCTAAAGCCAATACTTACGGAATACTTGAAGTGGACGAAAAAGGAATCAAAGGCACCATTGTGAGGCTGCAATGAATAAAGAGATCCCGGTATTAAAAGTCGAGGGCGACACGCTTCCGGAAGCATGGGAAAAGGCCGTCATAGCGACCTGGAAAGAAGGGCTCGAGATAAAGACCGAGTACGATAAGCCCTCCGATCCGCCGAGTAAGGACTCGACGATGATAATCGTGGTGAACGATCCCATGAGAGAGCCCCGTATACACAGGGCATTCCCGGGCGCCCTTGAGGACCTGGAAGTGTACAGGCAGGAGGTCGTCCTGGGTATACATGACCACTGGATAAGGCCCGAGGAAGGAAAGTGGACCTACACATATCATCAGAGATTGGCTTCCTTTGAGGTTGAGGATATGGTGGTGGACCAGATAGATTACATGATAAAAAAACTTTCGTCTGCGCCCCACACAAGGCGGGCGCAGGGCATAACATGGAACCCGAAAGTCGATCCTGTCACAGACGACCCGCCATGCCTGCAGAGAATATGGTGCAGGCTGGTCAAACAGGATAACGAAGGATACCTTCTCAATATGAATACTCACTGGCGCTCAAGGGATGCCTATAAGGCAAGTTTTATGAATATCTTCGCCCTCACCGATCTCCAGAGAATCATGGCCGAAGAGATCTCGAAGAGTCTTCATGCGAATGTCAGAGTCGGTCGCTATGTAGACATAAGCGATAGTTTCCACATTTACGGCAGTTACTTCGAAGACTTTAAAAATTTCCTGAAGAACGTAAGCGCGCGTTCGTTCGCCGAAAAGACCTGGTCTTCGGAGTTCGCTGCGCCGTTCTTCGAAGACGCAAGGGCGAAGCTGGAAAAAGAGAAAGCGGAGAGCAGATAATGGATAAGTTATGGGCCCCCTGGAGAAGCAAGTACATATATTTAAGAAAACGGACAGGATGTATCTTCTGCGGCGCGAAAAAAGAGGCTGACGCGAAAAGGAGGTATATCCTTGAAAGGTCGGAACATTCCTTTTCGATCCTGAATATCTTTCCGTATAATAACGGTCATGTGATGGTCGCGCCATACAGGCACGTCAAGAGCCTTGAGCTTCTATCCTCCGAAGAGCTTCTCGATATGATGAGACTTGTAAATAAGACAAAGGCCATCCTGGATAGAAAGCTAAAACCGCACGGCTACAACATCGGACTCAATATCGGTAAGACCGCCGGCGCCGGTTATGCGGGCCATCTGCATATACATATTGTGCCGCGATGGACCGGAGACACCAACTTTATGCCTGTGACCGCGGGCTCCAGAGTGATATCCGAGTCGCTCGATGCCGTCTACCGGCTTTTGAAGAGTAAATAACGGAAAACCCATGCTTAAACGAAAAGACCTGGAAAAAAAGGAAGGCATGCTCGCTCCGTACTCCCAGAAGAGCCGTATGACAAAGGGCCGCCGCTACAAGGAAGAGGAGCATGGCTACCGGTCCTGTTACCAGCGCGACAAAGATCGCATCATATATTCCACCGCGTTCAGGCGCCTTGAATACAAAACACAGGTATTTGTCAATCATGAAGGAGATTATTACCGCACCCGCCTTACCCACACCCTTGAGGTAAGCCAGATAGCGACAACTATAGCAAGAGCTCTCAGGCTAAATGAGGACCTCGTAGAGGCGCTCAGTCTGGCCCATGACCTGGGGCATACGCCTTTCGGCCATTCCGGTGAAGATGCCCTGCACAATATGATGAAGGACTATGGCGGCTTCGACCACAATACGCAAGGGCTAAGAGTCGTCGATCTCCTGGAACAGCGATATCCGAATTTTCCGGGACTGAACCTGACCTATGAGGTGAGAGAGGGTATTATAAAACATTCCACGGCCTTTGACAGGCCGAGACCGGTCAGCCCGTTCAGGTCGGACGGTTCGCCTCTTCTTGAGATCCAGGTTGTGGATCTGGCGGATGAGATAGCGTATGACAACCATGATCTCGACGACGGCATAACCAGCGGGCTCATCAAAGAGGGTGATCTGAAACATCTGAAATTATGGACCGACAGGAAGAAGGGCCTTGACCGGCGGTATCCGAAGATGAGTGAGGAGATAAGAAAGTACCAGATAATCCGCTCTCTTATAAATGAGCAGGTCACAGATATAATAACTCAGACAGAAACTAATATAAAAAAGTTCAATGTAAAGAAAGCCTCTGACGCGGTCAATCTCCCGGAAAGGATCGTCACATTTTCAAAAGATATGCACGCGCTTCGCCGGCCCATGAGAGAATTTCTTACTAAGAACCTATATCAGCATTATCGGGTAGTGCGGATGGCCAATAAAGCCTACAGGTTTATAGAAAGCCTTTTTAATAACTACCTTGACAAGCCTGAACAGCTTCCTCCGAATACTCATTCCCGATTAAAAACAGAAGATAAGCACAGGGTGATATGCGATTATCTGGCCGGGATGACCGATAGATACGCTCTGGATGAATATAAGAAATTTTTTGAGCCTTATGAAAGAGTGTAAGGTTTTTGACATCGCCAAGATATCGGCAGCGGCCTGCCTCTTGCTATTCTTTTGCGCTTCCTGCGCTAAAATTCCCCTGAAAGACGGAGGCCTCGTAATAGGCAAAAATACCACCGCATCCATAGAGGACCTCGGCGTGGCAAGCCTGAACAGCAAATTTTAAATAGAGATTGACAGCCTTCTCTGTAAAGTTTTATAATAAAAATACTTATGGAACAAGCTAAAAGCCAAAGTTCGTACCAAGACGAACTATTCGAGCGGTTACGGAAAAGCATAAGCCTGAAGCGGGCGGAGGAGTGTTTCGGGGGCATCATGAAACCTGCTTTCTGGTGGATTATTGACAAAGCTAATCCGAAACCAAGAGAGATCGAAAGCTTGTTATCGGAGAATTGCCCTAATTCCAAAAAAATCTTTTCAGAAAAAAGATACATTTGCTTTACTCGCCTTTCCGAAGTAATAAAAAAATCCACCGAACTTAAGAAGCTCTTAAGCTTCGAATGCGCAGGCGGATTTCACGGATTCGTTTTTCCGATAATACAAGGTGACAAGATCTACGGGTATATCGGCGCCTGTTATTCCAAAAAAGACGTTTCCCCTGAGACGCTGCAGATATTCCCCGCATTCGCGGACACTATAGTGAAAGAGGTCCAGAAGGAGATCGAGCTGTCAAAGTTATACGAAACGCTCAGGCCCAGAGCCATAGCCCTGTCGACGGTCCATACGGTCCATCGCCTGATAAGCTCAACGCTGGATCTGGGAGAGCTCTTGCCGCGCATCGCGAGGCTCTCTCTGCAGATAATGAGATCTCAGCGCTGTTCGGTAAAGCTTGTGGATTCAAAGCGAAAGGTTCTCCTTCCTAAAGTCACGGTAGATTTACGGGCAAAGAAGATCCGCCTGAAAAAAGTAAAGGTAGGCATGTGGGCTCCGGGCAAGGCCTTCAAATACGGCAGGCCCGTACGGGGCCGCGATTATCTGGCCACTCCCCTGATAGACGAAGACGTGATCGGCGTCATAACGCTATATGACAAGATCGATAAAAAGCCTTTCACCGCATTCGATCAGGAGATAATGTCGACGCTGGCGGAGCAGGCGGTCATAGCCATAAAGAACGCCCAGCTCTACAAAGAGCAGGAGAAGCTTACGATGGGCGCCATCAAGGCTCTCGCCAAAGTGCTTGATACCAGGTCTCCGGGCACCTATGTGCCCAGGGTATCCCTTGTAAAGCTGGCGCTATTTATGGGACAGGAGCTGCATGTGGACATCGGCTCGCTGAAGAGCCTGGAATACGCATGCGTGCTGCACGATGCGGGCGAAGTATTCGTCCCAAAGGCCGTGCTGGCGAAGCCCTCAAAGCTTACGGGTAAAGAGTACGAGATGGTGAAAGCCCATCCCGCCGCAGGCGTCGAGATAATAAAACATATGAAGGCCCTCAAATCCGTCACCCCCATAATAATGTACCACCATGAGAATTATGACGGCACGGGCTATCCTAAGGGGCTCAAGCGGGACCAGATACCGCTCGGCGCAAGGATAATGGCCGTGGTGAGCGCATTCGAATCCATGATCACTAAGAGGCCTTACCGTGTCGCTAAGTCAATTGACGAAGCCGTCGAAGAGATATCAAGTAACTCGGGAACGCAATTCGATCCAAAAGTCGTAAACGCATTCTTAAAAGTAATGGCTAAAAAAGATATAAGGGGTATCCTTAAGAAAGAACTGCATGGATCTAAATAAAGCGCTGGTGAGCGGCATACGGTTGAAAATAGTAAAGTTTTTTCACGAGAACCAGGCATCGATAGATACGCCGCGCGGAGTCGCCGCCTGGATCGGTGAAGACAGGAGCAAAGTCAAGAGAGCCCTTGAAGACCTGACATCCTTTGATATCCTCGTTGCCCATCGCGCGACGTCCACCACAGGGTACAGCTACACGCGCGATGCCAAGCTTATATCGAAGATAGGTAAGCTGCTTAAGAAAAAACCTGCTTAAACTTTCCTTACCTCGCTATCCGCACGTTATGGAGACTAATTTGAAATTTTACGAACAATTGAATACGAAGCAGAAGATCGCCGTCGATACCATAGAGGGACCTCTTCTTGTGCTCGCCGGTCCCGGCACAGGCAAGACCCAGCTGCTTTCGGTGAGGGCTGCGTCGATCCTCCGAAAGACCGATATCCGTCCGGAGAATATACTCATACTCACATATACCAACCCTGCCGCGAAAGCCATGAAGGAGAGGCTCGCGTCAGTGATAGGCCCTTCCGGCTACGATGTCGAGGTGGGCACATTTCACAGTTTCGCGAATTCGATGCTCCAGGAATCCGTAGAGGCCGCCAACTATATCGGAGATAAGATACTGATGGATGAGGTTGAGCATGTGAAAGTGATCGAATATATATTGAATAATACCGACGGATTGGACGAGATCAGGCCGTTCAGGTCACCCTATACATATCTTAAGGATATATTGAAAAAGATAAGCGATATGAAGAAAGACGATGTGACGCCGGAGGACCTTAAACGTTATTTAAAAGACAAGAAGAGCCATTACCTTTCGATGGAGGAGAAATACATAAACAGGCTGAAGGCGCTTTCCATCGTATATGAAAGATATGAGGAGATCAAAGAGGCAGGGGCCAAGGGCCTCCTGGATGAGCGCGGGAGATATGATTTCGATGATATGATCATATTCGCGGTCATGGCCATAAGAAAAGAAGAGAACTTGCGCAAAGAATATAGGGATCGCTATAAATACATTATGGTCGATGAATACCAGGACACAAACGGCGCGCAGCTTGACCTGCTCTTCGAACTGGCCGAAGGCGCCAAGGCCAACATTTGCTGCGTGGGCGATGACGACCAGTCGATATACCGCTTCCAGGGCGCGAATATAGATAATTTTAAAAGACTGGAAGAGAGGTTCCCCGCTATAGAGAAGGTCTTCCTGACGGATAATTACCGCTCCTCAGGTGACCTGATAGCTGCTTCCGGAAAGATATCGCATCTTCTGGATATACGGGTAGCGGATAAGACGCTTAATAGTGTCAGGCGCTTCAAGGATAAAGAGCTTACCTATAGGGAGTTCTCTACAGAAGAGGAGGAATTGCTCTATATAACCGACAGAGTTAAGGAACTCAAGGCCAGGGCCGAGAGCGATGCCGCCTTAAGCGCCGAAGAGCGCAAGCACCCTTATAACGGTATAGCCGTCCTGGTGAGAAAACGGGACCATATACTGAAAATAATAGACGCCTTTCTGCGCCAAGGCATACCCTATGCCACAGACGGCAAAGAGGATATCGGCCAGGAGAAACGCGTCGGACAGCTTCTGGACGTATTACAGCTTGCGCACATAGACCCAATAGATACGGAATCAAAAGATACCGCGCTCTATAAGGTCCTCGCCGCGGACTACTTCCGGATACCGCAGGCGGACCTGCTCAGGTTTATAAATTACGCTTACGAAAAAAGGAAAAGGGCGCCAGGGAGTAAGACGCTCCTGACGGAGTTCCTCTCCTATTTTTCATCGGAAAAAGATGATTTAAGATTAGCCTCGCCGGAAAAGTCAAGGCGCGCGTTCGAAGCCGTTAAACGGTTACTCAGAGACGCTTACGACATACCGGTGCATACACTGCTTATCAATTTCATAAAAGACGCCGGCATCTATAAATATATCCTGAAGGAGTATTCCGATAACGGCATATTGAGGATAAGGCAGCTCAGGAGCATAGGATCGTTCATAAATATGGTGAAGAGAAGCGACTTGGCCGATCCTGCGATAAGGCTGGGCGAATTTCTGAGCGAAATAGAGACCAGGAAAAACCACGGCATCCCGATCCAGGGGGACCTGGTAACGCTGACTCAAGAGGGCGTCAGGGTATATACCGCGCATGGGTCCAAGGGCCTGGAATTCCGTTCCGTTATGATACCTTTCTGCCTTCAAAATAAGAATTGGCCCGCGCGGGCGTTCCCCGATAAGATCCCGCTGCCGTTCGACCTTTTTAAGAATAAGAGAGAGTATCCGGATAAAGACGCTTTAAAGAAGCTTTCACTGCAGGATGAGACGCGCCTTTTTTATGTCGCCATGACTCGCGCTAAATCGGACCTGATATTCACAGCGAGCCCCTCGGAAGATAATATCTCATCTTCGTATCTTGATAAACTCGGTATTTCTAAAGACGGCGCGAAGGGCCAGGGCGAGGATGAGGAAACCCTGGTAGGCAAGTCGCTCAAGATTACAGACCTTGAGGACCCGTTTATAGGCACAGACGAGGTTCTTAAAGATATGATCTCCAGCCTGACCCTTAACCCCACCCGGCTGAATAACTATATAACCTGCAGGAGAAAATTTCTCTACGACGACATACTGAAGCTTCCCGGGCAAAAAAAGAAAAGCCTCGTCTTCGGTAATTGCGTGCATAAGGCCCTGGAAGAAACATACAGGGAGTACATGGATAAGCGCGTCTTCCCATCTCTGAAATTTTTCCAGGACGCTTTCAGGCGGGAGCTTAAATTTCAGGGGGTCGATAAATCGATGGAGAACGACTGTCTCAATAAAATGAAGACATTGAAAGGCTGGTTCGACCGCGAATCTATGCACCCCGTAGTGCCTATAGACCTGGAAAAGAAGCTTATGATAACCATAGGCGACAATATAATCTTCACGGGCAAATACGACAAAGTCGAGTGGGAAGATGAGGATAAAGGTTTAGTGAGGATACTGGACTATAAGACGGGCAAGCCCGACAATCATATAAAGAATATCGATCAGTCGAAAGATCTGGCAAGCGCGGATTGTGACGGATATTTAAGGCAGCTGGCCGCGTATAAATTATTATTCGAGAGGGACAGGAAAGAATCTAGGGGAAGGAAGGCGGCCAGCCTGACGCTGGTATTCATCGAACCCGTATCGGCAAATATAGCGCGTTCATCATTAAAAAAAGGCGACTACATATCAAAATCGGTCTACATCACGGATGAGATGGTCGCCGAGCTTGAGGGGATCATAAAAGATGTATGGAGCGATATAAAGAAGTTGAGATTTGAAAAATTGAAAACGCGCGATGAGAATATTTGCGCGAAATGCGATTTCGATAACATATGCTGGAGGTGAGGATGGGACATACGAAAAAGATGATATTTACAGCCGTTATTTTTTTATCGCTATCAATAGCCTGCATCGCCGTCTTTTACGCCCAGATAGCCGCATTCATATTCGCCAGATCGAACAATATAGATATTTCGTACAGACAGGCCATCGCCGGCGGTTTTACGGAGTTCATATTTAAGGATCTGAAAGCCGCCCGGCACGATCAAGGGATCGGATTATCGTCATCCGGAGCCAGCATAAAACTGGTATTTGATAAACCGTCCCCGCTTGAAGCCACGGCCGATTTTGTTTTAAGCGATGTCCGGTTCATTAAGAAAGGTTCAGGGAAAGAGATTTCATACAATAATATCGATGACCTTCTAGCTGCGCCATTCAGCGGCCTGTTAAAATATAAGACCGTCTCGGGCAAGATCAGTATGATAAAAAACGGCATAAGCTTAAAAGACTTTCTGGCTTCAGGCGACGAGATCAGGTTTTCATTCGACGGCACCTTAACAAACGGCAACATTATCAACGCCGATATAACGATATATTTTGCGAAAGGTTTATCCGGCAAAATACCGGCTGAATTAACAAGCATGGCGCTAAAGGGTGAAGCTGATGGATGGAAGAGTCTTGCATTAAAACTTGAAGGCGATCTGTCAAAACCCTCTATCAAGGTGACCGGCAAGCTCTTCAGGCTCAACATTGGAGTCAAGCAGTAAGATTTTTAATTTTCGAGTTAGTCCCTTGCGGGGCGGAGGCGAAAATATCTCTCCAGCTATCGTCAGATGGCGGAACTTTCGGGCGATGCTGGAGCGACTTTCTAAAATTCCGATACCTACAGGCGGTCCAGGCTTCACCATCGGAATTTTAGCAACAGCGAGCGAGGAAGCCTATTCCGAGCGAGCGGCAAGCGGAAGCATTGACCGAAAGTAAACGCCAGATTGAGATGCTTATAAGATATTTTCGCAGCCTATCATAATTGCTTTTTCAAAAATTGTATGTTATAATACGCAAAAATTAGACCGGAGCTATGGAAGAGGAAAAGTACCAAAAAAAACTGTTTGAGTTTGAACAGCCAAAAAGATCTTTTTCGCGCCTGTCGGACATGCTGCCAAAAGCTGATTTCGAAGGCAGGGTCGCCATCACTATCAGCCTGGAGAAGCTGGTATTCATTTCAATAGGGATAATGATGGTGATGGTGGTAGTGTATGCTTTGGGCGTCGAAAGCGGGAAGTCCCGCGCGGACACGACCGGCGCTCAAGTAACGAAACCTCTGCCATCACCTCCTGTCTCCCAGGCCCAGCAGAACCGCCCGGCCACCATTCCGGCTAAGAACATATTGAATACGGCGCCTATAGTTCCTGCCGCGAAGAATATGGCGCCTGCCAGGCAGATAATTCAAGAGCAGGCAAAAACAGCGGCCATCGGTAAGGCCTCTAAGCCTTTCACAATACTCGCCGGCACATTCACCAAGCGGGAGAATGCCGAGGCCGCTTGCGCGGTACTGGCCCGGCAGGGCCTTAACGCCGCTGTAACGTACAGTCAGTTTTACTATAGAGTATGCGTTGGGATCTACGCTAACAGTGCCGAAGCCGAGAGAGACCTGGCCAGAGTAAAAAGCATTTACAAAGACGCAATGCTTAAACCAAGGTAAGTTGAAGGATAAACGGGCCGATATCAGAGATATCGGCACTTAGCCTGCAATACGACTGAATAAACTAGGAGGAAGTATGTCACAGCATCCAAGCCTGCGCTCGTCGGATAAAGATAAAGCGCAAAGATCAGTTCTAAAAAGATACGAGAGAGTAAAGATACTGAAGGATAAAGATAAGTGGACGGAAAAAGATTCTGTATATAAATTGCCCAAGATCAAGATAGTTAAGTTCAAAGTTAAAAAAGAGAAGGCGGCCGCAACCGAAACCGCTGCCGAAGGCGCGGCCGCACCGGCGGCTCCGGGCGCAGCCACGGGCGCTTCTGCCGAAAAGACCGCTCCGGCTAAAGGCCCGGTGAAACCGGCTGCCGGCAGTGATGCCAAGAAGACGGCAAAATAATTTCATCATCCTCTATGAAGAAAATAAGAGTCCGGCTCGGAGAGCGCTCGTATGATATACTGATAGGCCGCGGCCTGATCGGTAAGTGCGGACGCATACTTAAAAATCTTGATGTCGGATCGGACGCCGTAGTCATCACAAACCGCCGTGTAGCGGCTCTCTATAAGCGTGCCATCGAAAAGACCCTTAAGCGAAATTCCTTCACAGCGCATTTCGAGTTTATAGCCGATTCTGAGAAGGCAAAATCTCTATCCGTTGCCTCAGACGTATTGAACAGGTTAAGCCGCTATGACCTCAATAAGCGCATCTTCATAATAGCTCTAGGCGGCGGGGTCGTAGGAGATCTTGCGGGTTTCGTCGCCTCTATATATAAGAGAGGCGTCCCTTATGTGCAGATACCCACGACACTACTGGCGCAGGTGGACTCCTCGATAGGCGGAAAAGTGGGCGTGGACCTGGACGTAGCAAAGAACCTGGTCGGCTCTTTTTATCAGCCAAAAGCGGTTATATCCGATGTGTCGGCTATGCGGACGCTTTCAGTCAGACAGATACGAAATGGTCTCGCCGAAATAATAAAATACGGCGTCATAAAAGATGCCGCGCTATTCGGGTACCTTGAATCAAATTACAAAAGAATAATGAAGCTTGAAGAAGGCGCGCTTGAGTACATAGTGTCGAGATCCGGCAAGATCAAATCCGACATCGTAGCCAAAGACGAACTCGACAGAAAACGCGTCAGGGCCGTATTAAATTACGGGCACACCATAGGACATGCCGTAGAAGCGGCAGCCGGTTACTCCGACAGATACGGACACGGGGAGGCGATAGCAATAGGCATGCTGGCGGCAGGCCGCATAGCCTCCGATCTTGGACTTATCAAAGAATCGGAAGCCGATAGGGTGGAGAGGCTCATCAAGAAAGTCGGACTGCCCGTCTCAATAAAAGGACTGGCGATCTCGAAGGTTTATGAGGCCCATCTTCATGATAAGAAATTTGCGGACGGCAGGAACCGTTTCATTCTGGCAAGCAGGATAGGCAGCGCTAGAGTGGTTGATGGTGTGGCCGGTTCGGTCATACGCAACGCCTTGAAAGGCTATATTAAAATCTAAATTCTTACCGGAGGACTCGAACTATGGAACATACTTTAAGAGCATATAAAAAGAGCGACGCCAACAGCGTAAAAGAACTGATACTCGGTATACTCGCCGGAGAATATCCTTTTGATAAGTCCGCTTACTCCGACAGCGATCTGGAAAAGATCGGCGAGACATACGGGGGAAAAAAAGACGCGTTCTTTGTCATTGATGAAGGCTCCCAGGTAGCGGGAACCGTCGGGGTCAAGATGGAGACCAGCGATACAGCTTTATTACGCAGGTTGTTCGTTGATGTAAAACGCCGCCGCCACGGTTACGGATCGGAACTCATTGAAAAAGCGATTGATTTTTGCAGGAAGAATAATTACAAGAAGATTTGCTTCAGATGCACCGACAGGATGTCGGACGCGATGAAGCTATGCATCAAAAAAGGCTTCAAGGAAACCGACACTCTATCGGTAAGCGGTTTCAATATCCATAAGCTCGAGCTCACTTTAAGCTAAGCGTTATCTCCACATTCTGATATTCAAGAATAACGCTTTGGCGGTTTATCCTGGTAACTTTCGCGCCGCTCACCGAGTCACCCAATCCTACTATAAAATTGTTTATTATCGCTCTCGGGCCGTCATCCAAATACATTATTCCGTTTAAAACGAGCTTCGGGCTCTCCGGCGCCTTCAGGTTTTCCGGGGAAACGCTTATCTGTTCCCGACTGCCGGCAGTATTAGGGCTCTTCGCTTGATCCCTGACAAGAGGCCTGTAGCTGACTTCCTGCGAGTTCGCGGCGCTCGTCCTGTCCGTTCTATCGCCTATCTTTGATAAAAATCTTCCGGCTGAAAACACCGCAAAGGTCATAAGAGCTAAAAGCACAACCGCCATCAGCGCTCTCTTGTTAGCTATAGGCGCCTTTTTAGTCACAGGCGCTTTCTTAACTCCGGATGCCTTCGCAATTTCCTGCACGGCAGGCTTTACATCCTTTACATCCGATTGCGCTTTTTCCAGCGCCTCCTGAATAATACTCATCTCGGTAAACACCCTTCCATCTCTTGAATGCTGCGCTCCACGATCGGCATGGTTATTTTCATCGTCTCCATCGTATACGCCGTCAGCATGGATTTATCACAGACCATATTGATAAGACGAGGTATGCCTCCTGAAAAATCATGTATCTTCTCGATCGCTCCGGGCTCAAATGTTATCTGGCCCGCCGACCCGGCCACGCCGAGCCTGTGGCTTATGTAATCCGCCACCTCGTCCTTATCAAGAGGTGTTATATGAAAACGTACGGATATACGCTGCCTGAGCTGCCTTAGTCCGGGCGAAGCCAGTTTGTTTTTCAGCTCCGGCTGTCCGACCAGCACGATTTGAAAAAGCTTATCCTTGTCAGTCTCAAGATTCGAAAGCATCCTTATCTCTTCGAGTATCGAAGGCTTCAGGTTCTGGGCCTCATCGATAATGAGCACGACATTGTTTCCGCGCGTGAGCTCCTCTATAAGGAAATTGTTCAGCTGTTTCAATAACGACACCTTATTGCGGCTGGTGACTATTATACCGTAATCCTCAAGTATAGCCTGCAGAAGCTGCAGTTCCGGAAGCGTGGAGTTGAATATAAATGCGCTCTTAGTCCTTTTATCAAGCCTGTTAAGCAGCGCCCTGCACAGGGTAGTCTTGCCGGCGCCGACCTCGCCGGTTATTTCGAGAAAACCTTTCCGTTCGTTTATGCCATATAGCAGGTGGGATAGGGCTTCCTTATGGACACGGCTCAAGAACAAGAAATTGGGGTCGCTTGTTATATTGAAGGGCTTCTCTTTTAAGCCGAAAAATTCTCTATACATATATGTCTTGTGGTAGATTATACACCCTCGTCATTAATATTGTAAATATAAAATTTTTAGCCAAGAAGTGCTTGCTTTTTGATTTACGGTTATGTATAATAACACGCGGCAATGCATAAATTTGATACGCTTATCATGGAGGCATAGTTAATTTATGTGGAATGGTATCAACAGGCGCAGGTTTCCCAGGGCAAACTATAAATGCCTCATATCCATAAAGAAGAGG
Organism: Candidatus Omnitrophota bacterium; assembly: GCA_026387175.1. Lineage (NCBI taxonomy): Bacteria > Pseudomonadati > Candidatus Omnitrophota > Candidatus Omnitrophota bacterium. The sequence goes on along the minus strand of JAPLME010000007.1, from coordinate 136,560 downwards.
CTGACGGCTAAAACCATATCGACCCATACGGAGAACATCGGCGCGGGCGGCATATGCGTTTTACTGAAAGAGGATCTCGGTCTTTTTCAAGGTGTAGACGTAGAGCTCTTCATAGACGAAAAAGGCCCCCAGATAAAGTGCGGCGGCACATTAGTATGGGTCGTGAAGAAAACCGATCCCAAGCAGAAGGGATCTTACTATTACGACACCGGCATTGAATTTATAGATATAAGGCCCGAGGATAGGGATAAGATATCCGATATCATTGATGAGATATTGAAGGTACGAAGGCAGAAGTGATTTTTTATATTGCGATAAACTTGACAATTTTTTTATCTTGTGTTATACTTTAGGCAAATCAAGATGAGGGGGGGTGACAAATCAAAATGAAGAACATGATAAAAGGAATTATAATTTGCGTGGCTATATTAATGTTACTCAATATAGCGACAGCTAGTTACGCTCAGGATATGGGTAAGAAGCTGTATAGAGGCTTAGCCAACATCGTTACCGGCTGGGTCGAGCTTCCGAAGAATATCTATGATACAAGCGTAGAGGACAATCCTCTCTCTGGCCTCACGGTCGGATTAGCGAAAGGTGTTGGAATGACGATAGTCAGAACGGGCGCAGGAGTATATGAGACCGCGACGTTCCCATTCCCGATACCGGAAGGCTATACCCCGGTTCTCGAGCCAGAATTTGTATTTAAGGGAAAATAGTTCATTGTGATGTTTTCCAAAAAATAAGGGGATAGAAATAATAAATTTTTATCCCCTTATTTTTTATGCCAATATTCTAAAAAGGACATCGTGAACGAGAGAAGAAGATTCTTAAGGTTCGATACCGCGTTAAACGCGTTATGCGAGATCGTAAGCGAAAAATGCAAGAGATCGTATAAAGTTAAGAATATATCAAGTGAAGGCGCTCTCGTATTGACCGACAAGAGATTTGGACAGGGCGCCGAAATAAACCTCTCAGTGGACGTGCCGGGTGATAATGTGCCGATATTTGCCGCATGCCAGGTGGCGTGGCAGCAGGAAGGCTCAGGTAGCTCCGGCCCATATGAGACGGGTTTGAAGTTCACAAAGATCGATAATTCAGACAGGGGAAGGCTTTTAGAATATACTTATTTGCAGTGGTTGAAGATACTTGACAGGGCATAACAGATAACAATTAACGGTGGTGTATGGCAGACGAAAAAAAAGAAGAGCTAACGAAGGAAGCGAAAGCGCCGGAAGCGCCAGTGACACCGCAGGCGGCGCCCGCACAAGCTTCACCGGCAGCAGCCGCACCTGCTGAGGCGAAAGAAGAGAAGAAGGAAGCGGCTCCTGTAGTGAAGGAGAAACCGGCTAATTGCGCGGGCTGCAAAAAGTCCATAAAGAATAAACGCTGGTATTACCGCAATGGCAAGTACTATTGCACTAAGAGATGCTGGGGCACCACGAATAAAAAACCCGCAAAGACGGAAGAAGCGCCGCAGAAAACCTGACAGTAAAATGCGCAAACTGGAAGCCCCGCCTGGTGAGGCATTATATCCGGTTCCCGTAGTTCTTGTAAGCGTGCTTGACAGGAAAGCGGGCAGGGCGAATGTTATAACCATAGCATGGTGCGGCATTGTGGCATCCAATCCTCCCCAGATATCGGTTTCGATAAGGCCTTCCCGGCATTCCCATAAATTAATAACCGCCGAACGTGAATTTGTGGTCAATATACCGTCAAAGGACATTTTAAAAGAAGCCGACCTCTGCGGTCTCGTCTCAGGAAAAGATACCGATAAATTCAAACGCTGCTGCTTCACCCCGGTAAAATCTTCGAAGATATCCAGTCCGATGATAAAGGAATGCCCCGTTAACATCGAATGCAAGCTTAAGGATGTGCTCAAACTGGGCTCTCACGATATGTTCATAGGAGAGGTGGTGGCCGTGCACAAAGATGAAGCGATCTTACGCGCTGACGGGAAGATAGACTATAACAAAGCAAAGCCATTTGTATTTAATCAGGGCGAATACTGGGATCTCGGCCACAAGATCGGCTATTATGGCTGCTCCTCGAAGTAAGGATAACCTTAAGAAGCCTTCCTGTAAATTTATCGTAAGCGCATGCCTCGCCGGAATAAATTGCACTTATAACGGCAAAAACAAATTAAAACGCAATATAAGGAAATTAGTGCTGGAGGGCGCTGCCATACCCGTATGTCCGGAGGTGCTCGGCGGGTCATCCATCCCGCGCGAGGCTTGCGAAATATCCGACGGCGATGGCGAGCGGGTTTTGACCGGGAAAGCGAAGGTGAGGACCGTATCCGGTAAAGACGTTACAGAGAAACTGGCCTCAGGCGCCCGAAAAACGCTTCTCATGGCAAAGAGGTTCGGGATAAAACGGGCTGTGCTGAAATCAAAAAGCCCGTCATGCGGATGCGGCATGATTTACGATGGTACTTTTACGGGGGCTTTGAAAAAAGGCAACGGTGTCACAGCGGCGCTTCTTCTGAAACATAGTATAAAAATATATAACGAGAAGGATAAAAATTATGCCTAGTAAAGTCCATTATATAAAAGTAGACGCACAGGATTCGGTCCAGGCCATCTCAAAGAAACTCGGGGTGCTGATCGACAAAAGCAAGGTGCTATCATTTATCAAGAAAGATGACTTCACAGCGATAAAGATGCACTTCGGGGATAAGGGCAATACCGGGCACATCCGATGGGAATGGATCAGGGAGACGGCAAAACATGTAAAGGGCATAACCTCTAACGCCTTCCTGGCCGATTCAAATGTTATATACAAAGCCAGCAGTCGCACTAACTCGATCGATCATCTAAAGATAGCCTCAGAGCACGGATTCAACCCGGAAAACATCGGCGTTCCGGTCCTGATAGCGGACGGCCTAAGGGGCAGAAGTTTCGTAGAGGTGCCGGTAAAAGGCAAGCATTTTTCAAAGATAAAAATGGCATCCGATTTCGCGGATTGCGACAGCCTGCTCGCCATGACTCATATAACAGGGCATATACTGACAGGTATGGGTGGAGCCATAAAAAATGTGGGGATGGGATGCGCCTCGCGCCGGGGAAAATACGAACAGCATTGCGGTACGGTGCCTGAGGTGAACTCTTCGTATTGCGGGGCTTGCGGTGAATGCGTGGGGGTCTGCCCGGGCGGCGCCCTAAGCCTGAAGAATAAGAAGATCTCTATCGCGAAAGACGCATGCCTGGGCTGCGGCGAATGCGCGGTGGTCTGCAAGACAAAAGCTATAGAGATAAGGTGGAGCGAAACACTTGAAAACCTGCAGGAAAAGATGGTAGAATATGCCAAAGGCGTTACCGACTCATTCAAATCAAGTGTCGGGTATATAAATTTCATCATTAAAGTCACTAAGGACTGTGATTGCCTGGCCAAGGATGATCCCCGGATAGTTAACGATCTTGGCATATTGGCCTCACGCGATCCGGTCGCCATCGATAAGGCTTCTGTAGATCTGATCAAAGCTTCAAGCGGCAAAGACGTATTTGCCGCAGGTTATCCGGAGACGGACTGGTCAGTGCAATTAAACTACGCGAGCAGGATGGGTCTGGGAGGCCTGGAGTACAAACTGGAAGAAGTGTGTTGATGTATAAAGCCGACTGCGTATTCTGCAAGATCATAAGGAAAGAGATCCCCGCCAAAATCGTATTCGAAAATAATAAAATATTGGCCTTTGAAGATCTAAAACCTCAGGCTCCGATACATATATTGATAATCCCGAAATATCACATCGAAAAGACATCCGACCTGACTGAAGGCAACATCCATCTTATAGGAGAGCTGGTGCTTGCCGCAAAAACGCTGGCTGATCAAAAGGGTATACGCGATTCGGGATACAGGATCGTATTGAACTGCAATAAAGACGCGGGCCAGGAGGTTCTCCACCTGCACCTGCATCTTATGGGCGGTAGAAAATTCACATGGCCGCCCGGATAAAATAAATAAGGCCGATATCAGGGATATCGGCACTTGGCAGACAGTATGGCTTAATAAACTAGGAGTACGGACAAATGGCAAGTCAAGAGAGAAGAATAGCTCAGAGGGTAAAAGACGAGGAACTGCTGCTTAAGATAATCGTCGGCGGATTTGACACCTCTACCCATACCATCAATATAAGCTCATCGGGACTTTACTGCAAAGTGGATAAGGAAATACCGCTGATGTCCCGCGTGAAACTTATGCTGATGATCCCCGATCCGTCCAAAAACGACAAAGAGGCAAAGGGCGTAGAGGTGGAAGGCGTAGTGGTCAGAACACACCCGGTGATAATTGACGGAGCGACCAAACACTACGATGTCGCAATATTTTTTGATACAGATCTGGAGCCGCGAGCCAGGGAGATCATCGCCGGTTACATAGCCAGAAAGAAAGCGGCATAAACCTGTTACGAAATGGGAACTACGGAATATCCTCATAAAGTAAAATTAATAGTCGGGTTGTTGTCAAATAACGCCGAAGCTGTTAAAAGGGCTGAGGCGATGCTGATCGGCGTATTCGGCAGGACGGATCTTGAAAGCGCCATATTGGATTTTACACATTCCGATTACTATACAAAGGAGATGGGGAGCGGCCTTAAAAGAAAATTCCTGAGCTTTCAAAAATTATTCGACCTGAAGGACATATATAAAGCAAAGTTAAAGACCAATATACTGGAGAGGAAACTCCTTAAGTCCGGCAAGCGGAGCGTCAACATCGATCCCGGCTATCTGGATCTTGCCAAGCTAGTGCTCTTCTCCACCAAAGATTACACTCACCGGATATATTTAAATAGGGGGATATTTGCGGAAGTCACGCTCTTCTATAAGGATAAGAGCTTTAACGCGTGGCCATGGACATATCCGGACTACAAGAGCGAAGCTTATATAGATATCTTTAATTCGATCCGCGAACTTTACAGTAAGGGCTTGTAAAATAATGATAAAGAAAAAAAGCCTGATATTGACGCTTATCTCAAGCATCGTAATCTGCCTTGTGCTTGTCGTGAACCTGGCCGGCTACCTGATATACCTGGAGATGAAAGACGACGAACTTACGAAAACATATAAGATGGGTTTACAGAAGATTAACGCGAAAGTTTATTCCAAGCATATCGAAATTGCCAGGCTCGGTGCCAGCTTCAACGTTACAGGCCCTTTAAGCGGAGAAGCCGTCCTTGAAGGCATAATCAGGAACGACGGATACAGGGATATAACGGATATGCTGATAAAAGTAAAATTTTTGGACAAAGACGGAGCGGCGCTGTATGAAGTCGCGTTCCACCCCATGGAGCCCTCGCTGGGATCCTATGGAGTCTTCGCGCCTGCCCGACTGCAGGAGATACTCCATCCGGCAGGCGGGCCGGTTCCGATCTCTCACCTGTCTGACTCTTCAGCGTCGGTAATAAGGCCCGAAAGCTCCCTCCCCTTCAAAAAAATACTCACAAACTGCCCTGAAGAGATATTGTCGGAGTTGAAAGCAAATACTGGCTCCCCCGGAGGCAAGGGCAGGTGGACCGGGAAATTTGATTACGAAATCCTCTCCGTGAACTTTTAATGAAAAAAATATATATAGCGGTATTGATATTCCTGTCCCTGGGCTTGCTATTATTCATTGCTTCATTTTTCTATCTGGATAAAGTAAACCATAAGACGTTCTATTATCTGATCAAAACATCGGGGAGAGATTCCGGCACGATAAAGGTCGAGCGGTTCGTTACGGAAGATAAGATAATATACAAATCCGTCACAAGCCTGCCGTTTGAACCTGTGTATACGGAATACAGGTCGCGGATGGTCCTGGATAAGAATTACAATTTTGAAAGCTATACCAAGGAGAGGGTGTCGGGCCGCGTCACGGATACCCTATATCTTGAAAATTTTAAAAATCTGATATCCTTTGTTTCCAGGTATGAGTCAAGGTTCGCATGCGCGGAAAATATTCCGATAAGAAAAGAGACCTTTGTATTCGAAGAAGACTCTCCCGTAACGTATCTGCCCATAATAGAGAATTATAATTTTTCAAAAGGACGCTCGCAGGGATTTAACGCCATATCCTGTTTTAATACATGGAGCCTGCCCCCCATGAAGCGATTCATAACCCTCACATCCATTAATGACGAGTACCTGAAGATAGACTCGCGCAGGATAAAGACCGAAAACCTGCTATTGAAGATAAGAGATTACCCTCAGGGCGCTTTATGGGTAGGAAAATCGGACAGGGCCATTATGAAAATTGAAGTGCCCGCAAAAAATATGACCATAACAAGGACTTTCGGGCCAAAAATCATAAAAGCGGCGATCAGAACGATAAAACCGGACGGCTACATATCAAAAGACGTCTTTTTTAAATCAAAAGGCGCGGAGCTGTCGGGCACGCTGACATTTCCGTCAAAAGAAGGAAAGTACCCCGTTATCCTTTTCGCTCCTAGCGCCGGACCGCAGGACAGGGATTACCAGGGGCTTTTCGCGAGCCTTGCGGATCATCTTTCAAGGAACGGCTTTGTATGTCTGAGGTTCGATAAAAGAGGTGTAGGGTCCAGCGGCGGCGAGCTTTCATCGTCCACGGGTTCTGATGAAATCGAGGATATAGAGGCGGCTCTTCAGTGCCTTAAAGGCCAGAATATGGTCGATCCCAATGATGTGATGTTAATCGGTCATGCCAGCGGGTCTGTCCATGCGCTGAAAATAGCGGTAAAAGATAATAACATCAAAGGGCTCATCATGATGGCGCCATCGATATATACGAACCTGGATGAGCGCTCCAAGAGAGAAGAGCTTCAAAGAATGTCTCAAAAAACAAAATGGACAGATGACTATCTTAACCTGGTAATTCGTACTGTCCAGGAGACGCAAAACAAGGTCGCCGGTTCAAATGGCGACTGGATATACATACTCGGTAAAAAATGTTTTCTTGGCAATATAAAGGATGAACTTACGGGCAAACCGCCCGATATCACGGGAAACCCGGATCTAGCAGTCCTGATCCTGCAGGGCAAAGATACCGATGAGCTCTCAGCCGACGCGGGCCCGGCGCTCGACAAGATAATAGCGGATGCCGGCCATAGCAGGCATACATTGAAATATTACGCGTATTTAGGGCAATTTTTCGGGCAGAAAGTAAATGACGGCGCGCATCGGTATTATTACGATATAGATAAAGAGGTTCTTGAAAATATACGAAATTGGCTAAATGGTATTTTATAATTAAGTTGACGGCAGAAGTTCATATATGTTATATTTTTAACCCTGGAGGATTCTGGATATGGGAAAAACAAAAGATAGTTTTATTGAACGCCGGCGGTATGTCAGGTTAGATACGCCTATAGATATCTCATATACAGTGCCTGAGACAGGAAAGGTGCTTAATACAAATACCAAGAATATTTCGGCTGACGGCCTGAGGTTCGAAACGCTCAATAACGCGATAAAGGAATCGGATACTTTGGAGATCAAGATGGTGATACGAGACGCGCTAAGTCCCGTTCACGCTAAAGCAAAAGTTATCTGGAAGAGAAAGATCTCATTGGAAGATACAGCGCCATACGATTGCGGCCTGGAATTCACAGAAATAGAGGAAGATAACAAGAATACTTTTCTTAAATTTTTGTGCGATCTTATTTACACCATAAAGAAGGGACCAAGGAATGCGAAGATCTAATAACCCGGCGAAGAGCCTGTCTTTCATAATGATTATATCGGTGCTGCCCCTGCTATGCGGCTGCAGTACGCTGATGATCCCAAACCCCAATGAGATTATAAAAAAACCTCTGGGCACAGAATCGGTGAAGATCGGTATGACAAAAAATCAGGTTGAATCGATATGGGGAAAACCCGATCAGGTAACCACTGTTGAGAACAAAAAGAAATGGTCTTCGCCCAGAGAAGTATGGACATATAATGCCCAATATGGCGTGATACCGGTAGATGCCGGATATCTATCCAAAACCCAGAAATTGTATTTCGACGGTGAAAACCTTACCGAGATAACAGGCTGATTATAGGATGTCTTATCATGCTTAGGTTAATGTGCAAGTCGAAGATCCACCGCGCCACACTGACAAAGGTCGACCTTCATTACGAAGGCAGCATAGGCATAGACTCTCTGATCCTCAAGGCCGCGGATATCTATCCCGGAGAGATAGTGCAAGTGGTCAATATCAATAATGCCGCCAGATTTGAAACTTACGCTATCGAGGAGAAGGCCGGATCGGGAACCATCGGATTATATGGAGCGGCGGCGCATCTCGGAAATGCCGGAGACCTGGTAATCATACTCTCTTATGGATTCGTAGAGGATAAGAAGGCCTGCCACCTGAAGCTAAAACCCGTCTATGTAGACTCCAATAATAAGATCGTCAAACAGCCATGCAAGACCTGAAGATACGGAAATTTCCAGAAAGCATACTCAGGAAAAAGGCCGCCAAAGTAGGAAAGGTGACGGAAGACGAGAGATCGATACTATCCGAAATGGCAGATGTAATGTACCTGAGCCAGGGGGTGGGGCTCGCCGCGGTGCAGGTGGGCATAGATAAGCAGCTTGCGGTAATAGATATCGGAGAAGGTTTAATAAAGCTGGTCAATCCTGTAATCGTAAAAAAGGACGGCATCGAGGCGCAAGAAGAAGGATGCCTTAGTTGCCCCGGCCTTACCGTAAAGATAAAGCGCGCTAAAAAAGTGGTTGTTAACTTCCTGAATGAGAACGGCGACTTTATAGAGCTAAAGGCTGAGGGATTATTGGCAAGAGCGGTGCAGCATGAACTAGACCACCTATTAGGCAAGCTCATAATCGATTATTTGAGCCCGGTGAAGAAGCTGCTGGCCAGGAAGAAACTATCGCGAAAAAACGGAGTTGAACTATGAGCCTATACGAAAAGATAGAATCTGATATGAAAGCGGCCTTAAAGGAGAGTAATGCCCTCAAGCTCTCCGTATTAAGGATGCTGGTCGCCGCGGCGCGGCAGATACAGATTAACAAGAACAGTAAGTCCGTCACAGAGTCCGATATGCTGCAGGTCCTTCAGCGGCATATTAAACAACATAAAGAATCTATAGAGCAATTTAAGAACGGCAATAGACAAGATCTTGCGGATAAAGAGCTCTCTGAGCTCAAGATACTGGAAACCTATATGCCCGAACAGATGAGCGAAGAGGAGCTGAAGTCTATAATCAAAGCGGCGATCGCGGAGAGCGGGGCGAAGACCAAATCTGAGATGGGCAAAGTAATGAAGCTCGTTATGGAAAAGACGAAGGGCGCCTGTGACGGCAAGCTGATCAGCCAGCTGGTAATGGAATCTCTGCAATAATAAGTATTATTCTCTTGATAATTAATTTATACTGTAGTATATTAGTGCGATATGAAAGGAGGAAAAATGAATAAAAAAGTCGTTGTATGTCTTTGCATGGCATTCGTGATTTGTATTGCGCTGACAGCTGTTTCTAACGCTGCGGATGAGAATAAGGGAAATCAAGCCAAGAACTTCTGGCAGAAACTCTTCAATTATCCGGCAAACGTGACAAAGGAATCCGTGAACGTTGTCGCGGAGACCGCTAAGAGGGGAACGGCCGTGGTAACTGACGAAGTAAAGACCGTGGGACAGGTCACTTCGGGCGACACAGAAAAGGGTGGAGCCCTCGTTACCGAACCGGTAAAAGGCACCGCTGATACTGTGGCAAAAGCAGTGGAAGAGACCGCCAAGATCCCTACTGAAGCCAATAAAGCTGAAGCTACTAAATAAGAATATAAGCCTCACCGGTATAAATGAACAATGAGAAAAAGCCATATCGTCGAAATAATCGATATGGCTTTTTCTCACATAAAAGTATTCATCAAAGAATAGGCCCGGTATGAAATTATTTTTTTCGATCCTTATTACCGTTATCATAACGGCCGTTGCCACGATTTTTCTATATGAGCCGGCCTCTGTGCTGATCTTCAAAATCACCGAACCATCTTTCGGGAGCCCTATAAAGAGCCCGTCCGGTCATCTGGCGATAAGACATGACGTATTCGGAAGCGGCGATTTCGGCGCCAAGCGAAACGGCGGGCGGTCCCATTCGGGCGTAGATATATCCGCGGAGGTGGGCACTCCTGTATATGCATCGAAGAGCGGAATAGTCTTCCGCGGGAACATTCCTACCGGATACGGCAAGTATGTGCTCCTCTATCACCCGGACGGAACTCAAACAATGTACGGCCACCTCTCGAACTGGGCCGTCAATACCGGCAAGAAGGTGCATAAGGGAGAATTGATAGGCTTTGTAGGCAAAACAGGCAACGCCGCTAATAAAAACATACAGCCGCACCTGCACTTCGAGATAAGGGCGGATGGCGACCCTGTGGACCCTGCCGAAGCTATACGATAGCAGATGAGCCCGCAAAAAATAACCTTAGTAAAAAAAGCCAATATAGCATTAAAAGATTCTCTTAAAAACTGCGCTGTCTGCCCGCGCAAGTGCGGAGTCGACAGGACCGCCGGTAAATCGGGATACTGCAGGGCGCTGTATAACCCGATCGTATATAGCCATTTATCCCACCACGGCGAAGAGCCGCCGATCTCAGGGACCAAAGGGTCCGGCACCATATTCTTTTCCCACTGTAATATGAAGTGCGTCTATTGCCAGAATTATTACTTCAGCCAGCTGGATAAAGGGGAGGAGGTCACTATGGAAAAGCTGGCCGATATAATGCTGGCTCTACAAGCCAAGGGTTGCCATAATATTAATTTGGTGACACCGACTCATTACATCCCGCAGATACTCATGTCTCTGGAGATAGCGCTGGAAAGAGGCTTGGAGATACCGATCGTCTATAATACAAGCGGTTACGAACTCGCGGAAACTATAAAGCTTCTGGATGGAATAATCGACATATATCTGCCGGATATGAGATATTCCGACAACGAAATGGCAAAGAAATATTCGGATGCCGATAGGTATGTAGAGTTTAACAGAACGGCCGTGAAAGAGATGCGCCGTCAGGTTGGAGATCTTGAGATTGATAAAAACGGCATAGCAAGAAGAGGGCTCATCATACGCCTCCTGGCGCTGCCAAATGATGTATCCGGGATTGAAGATACATTGAGATTCGCAAAGAAAGAGCTGGGCCGTAACGTTTACTTGAGCATAATGAGCCAATACTATCCGACCTTCAAAGCCTGCGGCTTTAGCGATATATCGCGAGGAATAACACCTGAGGAGTATAAGAATGTAGTTGACGAGGCACATCTTTTAGAGTTAAATAATGGATGGCTGCAGGAGGCCCCTGCAAATGCCGATCCCAGGTTCATGGGAACAAACATCAAACAAGAAAGAAAAAACGGAATAGCATGATAAAAAAATCCAATAAAAGGACTATATCTCACGCGAAACAATTAGAGGCAATCTCTAAGGTCAGTAAGACCATAACCTCCAACCTGTACCTAGAAGATATATTGAAACTGATAGTCACGGTGACGGCGGAGATAATGGACTCAAAGATATGTTCACTTATGTTAATAGACGAAAAGACCGGCAACCTGGTACTGAAGGCCACCCAGTCAATGAGCGAAATCTACAATAAAAAACCGCATCTTAAAATAGGCGAGGGTATCGCAGGCAAAGTCGCTCTCGAGAATAAGCCAATATCGGTCTACGATCTGTCAAGGGAGCCGGAGTACAGATCGAAGGCTATAGCTGAAAAAGAGAGCCTGAAATCGCTTCTCTCTGTGCCGCTTGCCGTAAAAGGCAAAGTTATAGGCGTGCTTAACAGTTACACATCCTACCCGCATAAATTCACAAAAGATGAAATCAACATACTGACCACCGTCGCGAGCCAGGCATCGATCGTAATAGAGAACTCGGAGCTCATGGTAAAGACGAGGGTCATACAGGAAGAACTTGAATCACGCAAAGCTATAGAGAGGGCAAAGGGCATCTTGATGCGGCAGCAGGGATTATCCGAGGAGGAAGCATTCCGTAAAATACAGCGGCAGAGCATGGACATTAGAAAATCTATGCGGGAGATAGCGGAAGCTATCATCCTCATCGATAATATGCAAAAGTGACAGGTTAGGAATTCTAATATTTAGTGATTTATATTGACATAAACACAATCCATGGTATACTGGGTATGAAGATCAAAAGACAAGGATGTCTTCCCGCACGAATTGCAGGAAGATTTTTTATTTATCAAGACTAAGACGTCCAAATCCTACGAAGGGAAATGGGCGTTTTTTATTTATTACCATAAGGCGGCCTGATAATGAAAAATATTAGGGTAGCTATAGCGCAGATCAATTGTACGGTGGGTGACCTGGAAAACAACGCCTTAAAGATCATCGATTATATCCGAAAGGCTAAGGCCGCAGGGGCGGATATAGTCGCCTTCCCCGAGCTTGCCATAACCGGCTATCCGCCCGAGGATCTACTGCTTAAGCCAAAATTCATCTCCGACAATATCGACATGATGAAGAAGGTGGCGAAGTCAGTAAATGATATCGTAGTTGTGGTCGGTTTCGTCGGCCGGGAAGGTAAGGACATTTACAATTCCGCGGCCGTCATGCATAAAGGCATCGTTAAGGGACTATATCACAAGATGATACTGCCTAACTACGGTGTATTTGACGAGAAGCGCTATTTCAATACCGGCAGTGTGCCGCAAATTTTCAGGATCGACGATATCGGGTTCGGCGTTAATATATGCGAGGATATCTGGCATAAAGAAGGACCGCTATTGCAAGAGGCCTCTTTAGGGGCAAAGCTGATAATAAATATTAACTCATCGCCCTATCACGCCGGTAAGATATTGGAGAGAGAGGAGATAGCGAAACGCGGCGCTAAGGCCAATAATGTGTACATAGTTTACGCGAACCTTGTCGGTGGACAGGATGAGATCGTATTCGACGGGCAGAGCATGGTCATCGACCCGCAAGGGAAAGTCATAGCGAGGGCCGAGGCCTTTAAAGAGGACCTGCTTGTTACGGATATAGAGATAGAGACAAAGGGCGCCGAAATAGCCGAAAACGCGGTAATCGTATCGAATAAATTAAGCGAAAAATCAAAACCGGCGCTAACGCGGAAAGAGATAAGCCCTCTGGGTGAGACCGCAGAGATTTACCAGGCTCTCCTCCTGGGGCTTAAGGACTATACGGCAAAGAACGGCTTCACTAAAGTTATCATAGGATTAAGCGGCGGGATAGATTCTTCGCTCGTGGTGGTATTAGCGTCGGACGCTCTGGGGAAAGAGAATGTGACGGGCGTATTCATGTCCACAAGGTACTCTTCCCAGCAATCAGAACACGACGCGAGGAAGGTGGCCTCTAATCTCGGTATAAATTACACCGCTATCTCGATAGACCACATATATAAACTATATCTGATCGCGTTCGAGCCGCTCTTCGCCGGCGCCGCGCGGGACGTAACCGAAGAAAATGTGCAGGCGCGCATCAGGGGCAACATTTTGATGGCGCTTTCGAACAAATTCGGATGGCTGGTGCTTACAACAGGCAATAAATCCGAGATGAGCACCGGTTATGCGACGCTCTATGGCGATATGGCGGGCGGACTGGCAATCATAAAGGATGTGCCGAAAACACTGGTTTATATATTGGCTAAATACAGAAACAGTATTTCGAGGGTGATTCCGGCCTCGGTCATGACCAAGGAACCTACCGCCGAACTCAGGCATGATCAGAAAGATAGAGATACGCTGCCGCCATACGATATACTGGACCCTATAATTAAAGCATATGTGGAAGAAGACAAGAGCCTGGGCGAGATCGCGGAGCTCGGTTTCGATGAAGAGGTGGTCGCAAAGGTAATAAATATGGTGGATAAGAGCGAGTATAAGAGGAGGCAATCTCCTCCCGGAATAAAGATAACGCCGAAAGCTCTTGGTAAAGACAGGAGAATGCCGATCACGAATAAGTATAAATAGGAAGCTTGCAGCCATATCTCATAGCTGAGAAATAGCCGTAAAGAGCGAGGAAGCCCTTTTAGCGCATTAGAGCGCGCAAAAGGGCTTTTTTATTTGATCGAGGTGATCTATATGTATAAAAATTTTGAAGATATGTTAAAGAGGCTGTCGCCGCGCTTACGCGGGATAGCGCACAGGCTTAACGGGCGCTTCACGTTCTTCAATGACGATGACCTATTCCAAGAGGCGCTCGCTCATTTATGGGTAACGTTTGCCAATGGCAGCCTTTCCGGCAAGACGGATAGCTACATACTCCAAGGATGCTACTTTTACCTTAAGAACTATATTCGCACAGCGGTCGATAAGGCGGCCTTTACAAGTTTTAACGAATTTTCGGAAAATGATGACACTTCTCTCGAAAATCTGATACCGGATAATTCGCAAAATATAGCAAAAGATGTCGACGAGAGGCTGTTGAGAGAATCCGCAGGAGAGAATATGGATGCGCGGGAAAGGGAAGTGCTAGAGCTCTCGTATGACGGGCTTACGGTAAGAGAGATCGGCAAACGGCTCAACATCTCTCACGTGATGGTGGTCAAGATCCGTTCCCGGCTTAAGAGTAAAATAAGGCTCTTAAGGAACAATATCGGTTACCAAAATTGAACTGTTAGTACTTGTAACATTGTATAGTTTTTAGGCACGTCGCAGTGCTTAGTTAAGCATGATTAAAGCGAACATAGGCGTTCGAGTCTGGTTAATGCGGTTGACCGGCTTGAACACCTTTTGCGTACAGTAGATCTAACGGAAATTGTTGTCATATGCGCACAATACTGGTCGTCAAGCATGAGAAGATAGAAGGCGCAGGTACGCTCGAAGAACACTTGATCGCAACAGGCCGTCCTTTCAGGGTCGTCGAACCGGGGGAGACGGGCAAACTTCCCGCTCTCGACGATTGTAAGGCGATCGTATCTCTCGGCGGGCCGATGAACGTCTATGAAGAAGAACGCTATCCGTTTTTGGCCCTCGAGGATGAATTTTTAAGAGGCGCGATCGAGCATGAAATACCGACCCTTGGGATATGCCTTGGCGCGCAGTTGTTGGTCAAATGCATGGGCGCCAAAGTGCTCAAGGCCGATGAAATAGAGATTGGCTGGCATCCGGTGCGCCTCGCTAAAGAGGCAGATTCAGATCCCTTTTTTAGCGGCCTGCCGCATCTGGTCGAAACATTTCACTGGCATGAAGATATGTTCGATATTCCGCGGAATGGAACTTCGCTCGCCTATTCCGAGATATGCCCGAACCAGGCAGCCCGCATAGGTGAATGCGCGTGGGCAATTCAATTCCATCCCGAGATGACAATGCGGATGATCGAAGAATGGTGCGAAGCATCTCCGTTTAAAGTCGATAAGAACGGGTTTCTCGAACGATATAGACGGATAGAAAAGGCCTATAAAAAACACGCGGCGCTGCTGTACGGCAATTTTATTAGGATCGCCGACGAAAGGGGGATATGATAACTATCACGGCGTCAAGTTGTGAAAAGAAAGTAAGCGGACTTTTAGCGCAATTGCTGAAAGAAAAAGGGTATCTGATATCAGGAAGCGTTGGTAACGGCGTAATTCACGCTCATAAAGATGATGACGCAGTTTCAATCGATTCCCTGGAAGAAAAAATCATCGAAATGGAGGGCCTGCTGTATGAAGAAAAGCGCGGCGCGATCTATAAAGCGATACTGGAAAAGATCGAGAGACCGCTTATCGAACGCGCCCTGAAGAGAACCGACGGCAACCAACTGAAGGCCGCGCGAATATTGGGCATAAACCGAAATACGATGCGGGTGAAGATAAAAAGGCTGGGCATCAATGCAGGCAAATGGAAAATAGCATAACGCTATTAATGTGCTTGCACAATCACGGAGAGTGTGGTACGATTTTCGGGCACAGAGAAGTGCCAATAACAGCAGATAAAATAAAATGATAAGAACATCGACGTTCGAGGCGACCCGATATTTTCTTTAAGAGATAAAGGGGAGAAACGAACGTTTTTTATTTACACTTTAAAGGCCGATGTCAGAGACATCGGCACTTAGTCTACAATACGGCTTAATAAACTTGGCCGATATCAAGGATATCGGCACTCAGCCTGTAATATGGATGAATAAACTTGGAGGAATTATGGCAATCAGACAGAAAGCATTATTCAGAGTAAAAGGTCCTGAGCTCGAAAAGGTAGCGATTCCTAAGAAGGTATCCTCGTATTTCGGAGAGAACACTTTCAATGTGGAGTCCATGAAGAAATATATCTCCGAAAGCACGTTCAAGGCGTTTAAACGCTGGATGACGGAAGGCGTAACGATAACGATCGAGCAGGCGAACGAGATCGCCGATAAGATGAAAGACTGGGCGATCTCTAAAGGCGCAACCTACTACACGCATTGGTTCCAGCCGATGACCGGGCTCACGGCGGAAAAGCACGACAGCTTCATATCGATAACCTCACCGGGGGTGGTGATAGAGAAGTTCTCCGGTAATAAACTTATCCAGGGCGAGCCGGACGCAAGTTCCTTCCCATCAGGCGGTATCCGCGCCACATTTGAGGCCCGCGGATATACGGCATGGGACCCTTCGAGCCCGGCATTCATCATAGAAGCAGCTCTCGGCAAGACTCTCTGCATACCGACCATCTTCATCTCCTATAATGGCGAAGCCCTTGACAAAAAATTGCCGCTTCTGCGTTCGGATGAAGCGCTCAGTAAAGCCGCCGTAAATTTATTGAAGCTTTTCGGGCACAAGGACGTGAAAAAGGTGGTATCTACCTGCGGGCCGGAGCAGGAATATTTTCTGATCGATAAGAATTACTATAACCTGAGGCCGGACCTTATAATGACCGGACGCACGCTCGTTGGAGCGTCGTCTCCGAAAGGGCAGCAGCTGGAAGACCAGTATTTCGGCGCTATCAAAGAACGCGTGGTGAACTACATGTTTGAAGTGGCTGAAGAGGCCTACAAGCTCGGCATACCTGTGATGACCAGGCACAATGAGGTAGCGCCGCATCAATATGAGTTCGCGCCTGTATTCGAGGAATCGAATATAGCAACGGACCACAACCTGCTCTTGATGGAGATCATGAAGAAAGTGGCATTACGGCATAATCTGGTATGTCTCTTGCATGAAAAACCGTTCGCGGGGATCAATGGCAGCGGCAAACACTTGAATTGGTCGCTTGCCGATGATAAGGGTAATAACCTTCTCAACCCAGGTGACACGCCGGAAGACAATCTGCAGTTTCTGGCGGTGCTGGTGGCGGTATTGCGGGCGGTATATCTACACGCGGATCTCTTAAGGGCAAGCGTCGCCCTTGCGGGTAACGAGCACAGGTTAGGCGCGAACGAAGCGCCCCCGGCGATCATAAGCGTATATCTCGGTGACCAGCTGAACGCCATTCTCAATATGATAGAGAAGGGCTCGAAGAATAAGGTCTCAAAAAGGGACATCATAGATCTGGGCGTGGCAAGGCTGCCCAGATTCAATAAGGATACGACCGACAGAAACCGCACTTCGCCCTTCGCGTTTACCGGGGCAAAATTCGAGTTTAGGGCTGTCGGGTCGTCCCAGAACATATCTACGCCGGCTACGATGGTGAATACTATTATTGCCGATTCGCTTGATTACGTAGCTGAGGAGATAAGAAAAGCTTCGAGCGGCAAAGATTTCAATACAGCGGCCTTGCGCGTGATCGCCAAAATAGCTAAAGAGACCAAAGATATCCGTTTCGAGGGAAACAATTATGCCGAGGAATGGCTGAAGGAGGCCAAGAAAAGAGGCCTCCCCAATGTCGCTTCGACATGCGAAGCCCTGAAGGCGCTCGCGGATAAAAAGAATATCGCCTTATTCGAGAAATACAAAGTCTTCTCGGCCGAAGAGATAATCGCGCGCTACCATATATGGGTGCATACCTATGATACGATGATCGAGATCGAGGCAAACACCCTGAATGAGATGGTGAATTCAACCGTTGTTCCTGCCAGTATGGAATACGAAGAGATGCTGGCGGACAATCTATTAAAGGTAGTTCGATTGAAGAAAGATGCCGCTCTAAAGGTAGACGAAGCGGCACTTAAAGACCAGAAAGAGCATCTGGCGGAGGTCGTAGCTAAGATATACTATGTACGGCGCAATACCGCCGCGCTGGTAAAACTGCTCGAAAAGGCAAACACGATAGGCCATGAGAAAAAGGCCAAGCTTTATTTCAATGAGCTGAAGCCTTTGATGGAGCACATACGAAAGCATGTCGACGATCTGGAGAGGGTAGTGCCGGACGAGCACTGGGATCTGCCGAAATACAGAGAGATGCTTTTTATTAAGTAGGGCTAAGATAACAGATAAAAACGCCTTTCTTCTTCAGGAAGGCGTTTTTATCATAATTAAATTAGGATCAGTTTATGCAGTATAAACATTTACCACCCGCGCAAGGATTGTACGATCCGCGTTTCGAGCATGATGCGTGCGGGGTGGGATTTGTCTGTAATATTAAAGGCAAGTCGTCAAATACGATAGTGAAGCAAGGACTCGAGGTCTTAAACCGCCTCGCTCATCGAGGCGCAACGGGGGCGGACCCCAAGACAGGCGACGGCGCCGGGATATTGATCCAGATCCCTCATGAATTCTTCAAGAAGTCCTGCCTAGCTTGCAATATAGAACTGCCGTCAAGAGGCAGTTACGGCACAGGGCTCGTATTCCTTCCTACGGATAAGGCCGCAGGCACATTCTGTAAAGAGCTTTTCAGAAAAGTTATCAAGGAAGAGGGCCAGACACTGCTTGGCTGGAGAAAGGTGCCCGTAGATAATTCCGATATCGGGCATACGGCAAAAGAGACGGAACCCGGGATCGAGCAGGTATTTATTGCGAAAAATGAAAAGATCAAAGACATCCTCGAGTTTGAACGCAAGCTTTATATTATAAGAAAAAGGGTCGAGAATTCTGTGCGTTCTTCGGCCATCGCGCAGAGATCTTTTTTCTATATCACAAATCTATCGTCCAGAACATTTTCTTATAAAGGGCTGTTAATGCCCAACCAGGTTGAAAATTTTTTTCCGGACTTGAAAAGCCCGCTCGTTAAGAGCGCCATCTGCCTCGTCCATTCCCGATACAGCACCAACACTTTCCCGACATGGGACCTGTCGCAGCCATTCAGGTTCCTCGCCCACAACGGAGAGATCAATACGCTGCGCGGCAATATAAACTGGATGAAGGCGAGAGAGAAACTGCTGGAAAGCGAGCTATTCGGTAAAGACATAAAGAAGCTATATCCCGTAATAGTCCCCGGTGGCAGCGACTCAGCTACAATCGATAATGTCTTTGAGCTGCTGGTACTCTCCGGGAGATCTCTTCCTCACGCGATGATGATGCTGATCCCGAGCGCATGGGAAGGGAATGCCCTTATGAGCAGGAGCCATGTCGATTTCTATAAATATCATTCCTGCCTGATGGAGCCGTGGGATGGCCCGGCCGCAATGGCCTTCACCGATGGAACGAGCATCGGCGCGCTCCTAGACAGGAACGGGCTGAGGCCTGCGCGGTATATAGTCACCAAGAAAGAGATCGTCGTGATGGCATCGGAGGTCGGTGTCCTAGATATAGCTCCTGCGGACATTCTTATCTCCGGCAGGTTGGAACCCGGCAAGATACTCTTCATTGATACCGAAAAAGGGAGGATCGTCAATGACGGGGAAATTAAGGAAGAGATGGCCGGGAGGAAACCTTACGGGAAATGGCTTAAATCAAATCTCGTGGAACTTGCCGACGTTACAAACATTAAAAAACCGAAGAGATATAAAGAACCCCTTCTTAAAACGCTAAAGGCCTTCGGCTATACGCGAGATGATATGAAATTTATTTTAAAACCGATGTCTGAGGAAGGAAAGGAGCCCGTCGGCTCAATGGGGAATGACACACCTCACGCTATTCTTTCCAATAAACCCCAGCTTCTCTTCACTTATTTTAAACAACTCTTCGCGCAGGTAACGAACCCCGCGATAGATCCGATAAGAGAAGAATGCGTGATGAGTCTGGAAAGCTTTATCGGCCCTCAGAGAAATATCCTGAGCGAAACGCCGGAACATTGCCATAAGCTTCATATCAAAGAACCGATATTGACGGATGAGGGCCTTGAGAAGATCCGCAATATCAGGCAGAACGGTTTCCGCACGAAGACGATACCGCTTCTATTTAACCCTTCGAACGAAAAGAATTTTGTCAAAACTATCGATAAGGTATGCAAAGAAGCTGAAAGCGCCATAAAGAACGGATACAGCTTTATTATCCTGAGCGACAGAGGGGTCGATAAAGATAATGCGGCGCTGCCTTCATTATTGGCCGCCGGGGCGGTGCATCACCATTTAGTGAGAAAATTCCTCAGGACTCAAATAGGCATTATCATAGAAAGCGGTGAACCAAGAGAGGTGCACCATTTCGCGCTTCTATTCGGCTACGGAGCGGACTGCGTAAACCCATACCTGTCATATGAGGCCATAAGGAACATGGCGCAGAACTCAGAGATAACTATAAACGCCAAGAAAGCCTTGAAAAATTACCGTAAGGCGCTGTATCACGGCATACTCAAGGTGCTTTCGAAGATGGGCATCTCGACACTGCAGAGCTATAGAGGCTCCCAGATATTCGAAGCGATTGGGTTAAATAATGAAATAATCGATAAATGCTTCTCAGGAACTGTTTCGCGTATAGGCGGCGCCGGTTTCGGTGAAATCGCCAGAGAGACGCTTCTGAAGCACGGAGAGGCGTATCCTGCGTTCATTGTTAATGCTCCATATCTTAGCCCCGGAGGCGCATACCAGTGGAAGAGGGACGGTGAATTCCATCTGTGGAACCCGGATACGATCGCGGCCTTGCAGGACGCGACTAGAAAAAACGATTATAAAAAATACAGCGAATTCGCCGCTCTGGTAAATAACCAATCGGGCAATCCGACGACATTGAGAAGCCTTCTTAAATTTAAATATTCCGGCAAACCTATTCCAATCGAAGAGGTCGAGCCCGCTGAGGTTATATTCAAGCGATTCGCGACCGGCGCAATGAGTTTCGGATCGATCTCAAAAGCGGCGCACGAGACCCTCGCCATCGCGATGAACAGGATAGGCGGAAAGTCGAATACCGGTGAAGGCGGAGAGGATCCGGCACGGTTTATTCCACTGCCAAACGGCGACTCTACCAGAAGCGCAATAAAGCAGGTCGCTTCCGGCAGGTTCGGGGTCACTACTAATTACCTGGTCAACGCGGACGAGCTTCAGATAAAGATAGCACAGGGCGCCAAGCCCGGCGAAGGCGGGCAATTGCCAGGACATAAGGTGAGCGCGATTATCGCCCGTACACGGTACACGACGCCGGGCGTGACGTTGATATCGCCGCCGCCGCACCACGACATCTATTCCATTGAAGACCTGGCGCAATTGATCTTCGACTTAAAGAACGTGAATCCGCGCGCCCGCATAAGCGTTAAACTGGTTTCAGAAGTGGGTGTAGGTACCGTAGCTGCCGGCGTCGCAAAAGGCCATGCCGATATGATACTCATCTCCGGAGGCGACGGCGGAACAGGCGCGTCGCCTTTAGGCTCCATAAAACATGCAGGCGCGCCATGGGAGCTCGGCCTGTCAGAAACACACCAGACGCTTGTGCTCAACGACCTCCGGAGCCGCGTGAGACTGCAGACGGATGGACAGATGAGAACAGGGAGGGACGTAGCTATCGCGGCGCTCTTAGGCGCGGAGGAATACGGATTCTGCACCGCCGCATTGATAATATCCGGATGTGTAATGCTGAGACACTGCCACCTGAATAACTGTTCGGTCGGAGTGGCGACGCAGGACGAGATACTGGAAAGAAAGTTTCAGGGCCGCCCTGAATATGTGATCAATTTCTTCCATTTCGTCGCGGGCGAATTACGCGAAATAATGGCGTCCCTCGGCATCAGGACAATCGATGAAATGATAGGCCGGACAGATCTCCTGGAAGTCAATAATGATATCCTGCCGCCTAAGGCAAAAAACATAGACTTTTCCAAAATATTATTCAAGCCTGACTCACCGGAAAGAGTATCGACCCATTGCACAATAAAGCAGGACCATGGAATCGATAAAATTCTCGATCTAGAGCTGAACGATATGCTGGAAGACGCTATTAAAAAAGGCACGAAGGCCAGGATAGAAATGAATATTAAAAATATAAACAGGACCACAGGGGCGGCCTTGAGCGGCAGGCTCTGCGGAATCCACGGTGAGCAGGGCCTGCCGGAAGATACCCTTCGCTGTAAATTTAAAGGCACGGCGGGCCAAAGCTTTGGAGCATGGCTGGCCTCAGGCATCACCTTCGAGCTTGAAGGCATGGCAAACGACTATGTGGGTAAGGGGATCTCGGGCGGCAAAATAATTATTTATCCGGACAGGAACACCGATTACGTACCGGAAGAAAATATCATAATAGGGAATACCGCTTTCTATGGAGCGATAACCGGCGAGGCCTATATCAGGGGAGTCGCGGGCGAGAGGTTCTGTATACGAAACTCGGGCCTATTGACGGTAGTAGAAGGCCTGGGCGATCACGGCTGCGAATATATGACGGGCGGTAAGGTGGTCGTGCTCGGCAGGACCGGCCGCAATTTCGGCGCGGGCATGTCGGGAGGCATGGCCTACGTATATGATATCGATGGGGATTTTAAAAATAAATGCAACATGGAAATGGTCGTCCTGGAAAAGATCAATAAGGAGGATGAGATAGCCTTAAAGGGACTCCTGGCCAATCATTATAGATACTCAAAGAGCACGCTGGCGAAGGGGATACTTGAAAACTTCAAATCAGCCAGCCGCCATTTCGTGAAAGTAATGCCGATGGAATACAAACGCATCCTGAACGCTTCCAGGGTAGAGGCGAAGACTGATCTCTCGGAGGCATCCGATGGGTGATCCAAAGGGCTTCCTTAAGGTCCGGCGCCAAGCCGGCATATACCGGCCCGTATGCGAGCGCATAGCGGACTATAAAGAGGTCTCCATCCCAAGGCCTGAAGGATTATCAAAAGAGCAGGCATCCCGATGCATGGACTGCGGCACGCCATTCTGCCATTGGGGCTGTCCCGTTGGAAATTATATCCCGGAATGGAACGACTTGATGTTCCGCGGAAAATGGAAAAAAGCCATCGAACTCCTGCACGCGACCAATAACTTTCCCGAGTTCACCGGGCGTATATGTCCGGCGATGTGCGAATATGCCTGCGTGCTCGGCATAAATGATGAACCCGTAACGATACGGGAGAACGAGCTTTCCATTATCGAAAATGCTTTCAAGGCGGGCCTGATAAAAGCGAACCCTCCCAAAAAACGCACTCGAAAAGCAGTGGCCGTCGTAGGCTCAGGCCCGGCAGGGCTTGCCGCCGCCGATCAGTTAAACAAGGCCGGCCATACTGTCACGATATTTGAAAAGTACGATAAGGCGGGGGGTATCCTGCGTTATGGTATACCGGATTTTAAATTAGCTAAATCCCTGCTCGATCGGCGCATCGGCATATTAAAGAAAGAGGGGATAAAATTCCTAATGGATACCGATGTCGGCGTAACGTTTCCGACCTCAAAACTTATTAAGGATTTCGACGCGATATGCCTCTCTCTCGGAAGCCGGGTTCCTCGGGATCTTAAGATAGAGGGGAGGGGACTCGCGGGAATACACTTCGCGATGGATTACCTGATACGGTCCAATAAAAGAACCTCCTCTAAAGAGAAGCCATCTGATAATTCACTGAATGCGGAAGGTAAGAAAGTCCTTGTGGTCGGAGGCGGCGATACCGGCGCGGACTGCGTCGGCACAGCTCACAGGCAGGGTGCTTCATGCGTGATGCAGATAGAGGTCCTGCCCAAACCCGCCGATTGCCGGACGCCGGACTTTCCGTGGCCAAAATATCCTGCGATATTAAAGACCTCGACCAGCCATGAAGAAGGCGGTCTTCGCAGCTGGGCAGTGTCGACCAAAAAGTTTATTGGCGATTCCGGGCAGGTAAAGAAAGTTGCTTGCGCAAAATTAGACTTTTCTGAAAAAGACACTAAAGGCTGTCCGCTGATGAAGGAGACCCCCGGGAGCGGGTTTGAAATAGACGCGGATCTCGTAATACTTGCGATCGGCTTCGTTCATCCGGAGCATCGGGGGCTTCTTAAGGAGCTTGGCGTAGAGTTAGACGGCCGCGGAAATATCAAGACCGGCCCGGATTACATGACATCGCTAAAGAACGTATTCGCGGCCGGGGACACCAGGCGGGGACAGTCGCTCGTAGTCTGGGCCATCTCCGAAGGCCGCAGAGCCGCCCACTGCATCGATAAATATCTCATGGGCTCGACCAATCTGCCGGTAATATAACTGATTTTTCTTGAAATGTTATTTACTTTATGCTATCTTACTACAACTAAAGCCCGCCTCGCAAGCAGTAGCAGGGCTTAATTTTTTTGTACCATAATTAAAAATAACGGATTCTATGACAAATAACAGCCTGTTATTAACTGCGGTCTTCGTGCCGGTAATAGGGGCATGCCTGCTACCGATCATCGGAAAGGTTTCCGAGCACGCCAGGAATGGGGCGGCGGCGATCTTTGTCCTGGCATCGCTGGTGGCTTCGGCGCTCTTGGTGCCGACCGTATTGTCCGGGACTACAGTCACCGTCTCTTGCGCGTTTCCGCTCGGTTTCAACTTCGTCCTCACAGCGGACGCTCTAGCAGTATTCATGGCGATAGTTTCATCGCTTATAAGCTTCATCATAGTCATCTATTCATTCGGCTATATAAGCCATTACCCGAATCGCACCGAATACTATACTATGGTCGTGCTTTTCATAGGTTCGATGATGGGCCTCGTATTTTCCGCAAATCTGATATTACTATATATCTTCTGGGAGATAACCGCGCTGACCAGCTGGCGCTTGATAGGCTTTTTCAGGGAAAGATCATACGTGATAAAGGCGGATAAGGCATTCCTCGTAACGGTATTCGGAGCCCTGCTGATGCTTATGGGCTTCATCTTATTGTACGCCGAAACAGGCTCATTCGATCTTGCCGTTATAAAGAGCTCGCTGGGCCCGAAGGCCGTTCCCGACATAGTAGTGCTCCTGATATTATTCGGAATCCTGGCAAAATCGGCAACTCTGCCGTTCCACACATGGCTGCCTGACGCCGGCGTCGCGCCATCGCCAGTAACGGCGCTTCTACATGCGGCGGTCCTCGTAAAGATCGGCGTCTATGTGTTTGCCAGGTTATTCATCGCGACATTCACGATCTCGACTATATGGCACACCATAGTACCGGTCATAGCGGCAATGAGCGCCCTTGTTTCCGCGGGCGCCGCGCTGGTCGAAACGGACATGAAGCGAATAATAGCGTATTCGACCGTGAGCCAGATAGCATTTATATTCCTCGGCCTCACATTAGGGGGCGGAATAGGGTTAGCCGGCGCTCTCTTATATATATTAATGCACGGCATAGCGAAGGCGGGGCTCTTCCTCTCCGCGGGTATAATCGAACACGGCACACACACTAAGGACATAACAAAGATGGGCGGGCTTTTCAGCGCGATGCCTTTAACCGCGATCTCATTTCTGTTCTGCGCTTTTTCAGTAATGGGCACGCCGCCATTCGGCGGGTTCTTCTCGAAGTATATGGTCATGTCGGGCGCATTCAACGATAATGTATGGATAGCTCTTACGTTTCTGGTTGGGGCCTTTATGACAATACTCTATCTGTTCAGGCTATTCAATATGGTATTCATGGGTGATGAGAATACCCCGGCCGCGAGGGAAGGTTCCTATATAATGGTGGCCAGCGTCGCAGTCCTTGGAATACTCTCACTGCTGGGCGGTATATATATTCAATATCCGGCCTCATTCGTACAAACAACGATCAAACAGATGTTAGGCATATAATATGATAGAAAAACTATCCCTATCCTTAATAATAATGCCGGCGCTGGCCGGGCTGGCGATAATCCTTTTCCAGCGTAAAATGAGATTGACCAGGGACCTGTTAACGCTTGCGGGGGCCGCAGCCAATCTTTTTATAGCGTTCTCACTCTTTAAAAGCAATGCTGCATTTTCGATGCCCTGGGCGGGTTTCGGCTTTGAATTCTCGTTTAGGCTCTACCACTTCAGCGCATTTACCATACTGGCATCGGCGGGATTTGGATTTCTTGTAATCCTGTATTCCATTGTCTTCATGCGCGAAAGGATCAATTCGAGCCTCTTTTTCGGACTTCTATTGATGTCATTGGCTCTCGTTAACGGAGCGGCGCTCTCAGATAATCTCATCATGCTGCTATTCTTCTGGGAGGGGCTTCTCATCACTCTGTGGGGAATGATAGCCATCGGCAATAAAGACGCTTTCAGGACTGCGACTAAAATGTTTATTATCATAGGAATAAGCGACCTTTGCATGATGGCTGGGATAGCGATATGCGGCCACATCGCGGGCACGCTCACTATCTCGAAGATAAGCATTGCTGCAAGCGGGTTCGGGGGGCTGGCATTCATACTGATGGTGACGGGAGCGATAGCTAAGGCAGGATCGATGCCGTTTCATACATGGATACCGGATGCCGCGATCGATGCGCCGCTGCCATTCATGGCGATATTCCCCGGAGCGCTCGAGAAATTATTGGGCATATACTTTTTGACAAGGATATCCCTGGACATCTTCAGGCTTACGCCTGATTCGTGGGCCAGCTTTGCGATGATGACCGTGGGCGCGATCACCATATTGGGAGCTGTAATGATGGCGCTGGTGCAGAAAGATTATAAGAGATTATTAGCTTACCACGCCGTAAGCCAGGTCGGTTATATGATACTCGGCATAGGCACTCTTGTGCCCATAGGTATAGTGGGCGGGCTATTTCACATGATAAATAACGCGTTGTATAAGAGCTGTCTGTTTCTTACCGGAGGTTCAGTCGAGAGGCAGGCCGGTACAACCGATCTAGAACAGCTGGGCGGGTTGGGGAAGATGATGCCGGTGACGTTCATCTGCTTCCTGATAACAGCGGCTTCGATATCCGGAGTGCCGCCGTTCAACGGGTTCTTCTCTAAAGAACTGATCTATGACGGCGCCCTTGAAAGAGGGATGATATTCTACGTTGCCGCAGCGCTTGGATCGTTCCTTACCGCGGCGTCTTTTTTGAAGCTCGGGCATGCAGCATTCATGGGCAAATCGAACAGGAATGACGTAAAAGAAGCGCCTCTTCCAATGCTCATCCCCATGGTAGTGATAGCGGCTTCATGCGTTCTATTCGGCGTATGGAATGCTCTGCCTATTAATAAATTGATTCAGCCCATATTGGGCGCAAGGCTTGAGGGCCACAATTTTGCGGGGTGGCCGGCAAACTCCACACTGGTGATGATTACGGTGATAACCCTGATAGCCGCTTTATTGAATCATCTATACGGCGTAAAGCGCACGGGAAGCTCCCTGAAAGCCGCGGACCATATCCATTACGCTCCGGGGCTTCGGACTATTTATGAGTACGCCGAAAAAGGCAGGCTCGATCCCTATAATATAGGGATGGGATCGGCCGGTATCTTCGCCGCCTGCTGCAGGACCTGCGACAGGGCGGTGGACTGGGTCTATAACGTCTTCACTCCTGCGGCGACCGGGGCGATAACGGGCGCGATACGAAATCTGCACGACGGAAGCTACAAGACGTATATAATATGGTCGATCGCGACCACCGCGATCATAGTCTTATTTTTATTAAAGTAAAGAGCGAGAAATAATAATGCCGTCACTACTTATTCTGATGCCGCTTATAGGGATAGTGATTCTCAATCTTCCTCTTAAAGACATAATGAGGAAATTTGCGTTCTGGTTCGCGCTTATCCTGTTCGTCTCGCAGATACTTCTTGCGATAAGCCACCATCCCATATTCTGGCGCAATGAGTTTAGCCATATCGACTCATTCTTCAAAGCGGATTACTCTTTGGATCAATTAAGTTTCATAATGCTCTTATGTATAGGAATAGTTTCGATATCCACGCTCCTGGTCGCGCGCAACACCATACATGACGAGAAAGAGCGTTTTAAATTCATAAATCTGCTCATAATAGCGTCTATCGGAATGAGCGGGATAGTGATAGTCAGGGATATTTTCTCGTTATATGTATTTCTTGAGGTGACCGCGATATCTACCTTCGTGCTTATAGCGTTCGAAAAAGATATATATGCTCTTGAAGGCGCTTTCAAATACCTGATCCTCTCCGCAGTCGCTACGATAATGATACTTACTTCGATAGCTCTTCTTTTTATGATCTCCGGCAGCACATCGTTTGCGGCGATCCGGGAAGCTCTGCTCCTGCCGAACAATAATATCGTGCTCGTTACGATCGGATTGCTGATATGCGGCCTTCTGATAAAAGGAGGGCTCGTGCCGTTCCATGCGTGGGTTCCGGATTCTTACAGTTCCGCGCCCGCGGCAGTCTCGGTGCTTCTTGGGGGTATCGTGACCAAGGTGGCAGGCATATACACATTGATAAGGGTCCTGACGGCCATATTAGGCTTTAGCCCTGCCCTGAAATCTACGCTACTACTAATAGGCACTTTATCCATACTTGTCGGAGCTTTTGCCGCTATGGGGCAAAACGATATGAAGAGAATGCTGGCTTATTCCAGCATAAGCCAGGTGGGTTATATAGTGGTAGGTTTCGGCACGGGGACGTTCCTGGGAATAGCGGGAGCGATATTTCACCTGTTTAATCACTCGATATTCAAATCTCTTCTTTTCGTGAATTCCGCTGCCGTTGAGACAAGGCTCGGAACGACAGACATGGATAAGATGGGAGGGTTATCTTCAAAGATGCCTATAACCGGCGCGACTTCGGTCATAGGGCTATTATCGGCGGCAGGCATACCGCCTCTATCCGGATTCTGGTCAAAGCTGATGATAATCATAGCTCTCTGGCAGTCCGGCAGCCATGCCTATTCAGTGATAGCGATAATGGCGGGCGTTATTACACTGGCATACCTATTGGTTATGCAGAGGAGGGCCTTTTTCGGTAAATTGGCGAAGGAAAACGAGCATCTGAAAGAGGCCAGGCCCGGCATAGCAACGGCGTCGATTATACTCGCGGCGATACTAGTCGCCTCAGGCATCTTTTTTCCGTTTGTCTTTAATACCTTCATCGCACCCCTACAGGAGTTGATAACGAAATGATGACTTCTTATATATCTATAGACTCAGGCCTTCTTGTGATAATGATCGTGGCCGCACTATGGACGGTGATGGGCAGAAGCTTATTGAAGGCCGCTATAGGGCTTGCAGTTACGAGTGCTGTTATAACTATACTCATGTTCAGGCTGAATTCGCCGCTGGCCGCTGTGTTTGAGCTCTCCGTCTGCACGGGCCTGATAACGGTCGTATTCGTCAGCACAATAAGCCTGACGAAACCGCTAACGAATAAGGAGATAGTGGAATCTTCCAAGGAGAGGAATAAGAGGTTCGGATACCTTCCCATATTGATGATCATAACGAGTATAGTTCTCACTCTGATAAAGATAAAGAGCAATATCACCGTGCCGCCCGTGACGGAAGGCGCGCTGAAAGACGTGAGATACGTAATGTGGAATATGCGACAGTTGGATATGATCGGGCAGATAATCGTGGTCATCATAGGCGCGCTCGGGGTGGTAATACTATTTGAGGAGAGAAGAAGAGATGAGTGGTGAGTCCTGGCATGTTTTCTTAATGTTCGGCTTTTTCATCGTACTGACTTTCGTCTGCGGGCTCTATTGCATACTCGTGACGCGCAACCTGATACGGACCATAATAGGGCTCGAGCTATTGATAAAAGCGGTGACACTGCTGGTGATAGTGGCCGGCTACATAACAGGGCGCACGGCTGTAACTCAGGCCATGGTGATAACTATAATAGTGATAGAGGTTGTGGTCGCCGCGATAGCCAGCGGCATAGCTCTGCGGGTATTCAGATCCAATGACTCGCTCGACGTAAGGGAATTAAAGAGGCTGAAGGGATAAATGATGAATAAGCTATTATTGACTCCTCCGATATGTTTCGTTACGGTGCTTTTAATGACCACTATCTTCTCCGGAGTCCTATCCAGGCTTTCGCTAAAATCGAAAAACCCTCCGGAAGATATAGGGACATCGTATGCCTGCGGAGAAGACGTTAAGACCCATTTGATGCAGCCCGATTATAGCCAATTTTTTCCGTTTGCGTTTCTTTTCACGGTACTGCACGTGGTGGCGTTGACCATAGCGACTATACCTATCGAGACGACGAACTCCTTTGCCATCGCGGTAATATATCTGGCGGGGGCGACGGCGGGACTTACGATACTGCTCAGGAGATAATATGGAGCTGATCAAGAAAATAGTAACCTGGTCGAGGATTAAGTCGCCGTGGATAATCCATTTTAATACGGGGGCCTGTAACGCCTGTGATATCGAGATAGTCGCCGCCCTTACGCCGCGTTACGATGTAGAACGTTTCGGGGTGCAGTTGAAAGGCGCTCCGAAACACGCCGATGTGCTGGTCTGCTCCGGCCCCGTAACGAAACAGACAAAAGACAGACTTAAAAGGATATATGACCAGATGGCTGAGCCGAAATTTGTAGTGGCAGTGGGAAGCTGTTCCTGCTCAGGCGGAGTCTTCGACGGATGCTATTGCGTAGAATCGGGAATAGACCAGGTCATTCCGGTATCCGCATACATACCCGGATGCCCGGCCAGCCCTAAGGCGATAATAGACGGCGTTGTAAAGTTATTGGCCAGCCTGGAAGAGAAAAAGTAAAATTTATGACTAAAGAAGAAAATATAGTTCAGGAGCTCCTAAAGAAATTTCCGTTTCTCAAGGATAAGGCTAAGGTGCAGCGGGTGAGGAGGGTCGTCGCCGAGACCCCTGCGGAGGGTTTCGAGGAAGTCTTTGTGTATGCCAAAGAGGATCTCAAATTCTCTATCCTGTGCACGATAACCGGCCTCGATGAAGGCCAGGCGCTTGGCTTCATATATCATATGGCCCGCACTGACGGGATAACTTTCAGCCTGAAATTCTCTGTGCCGAAAGATAAACCCGTGATCAAGTCCGTCTTTAAATATTTTCCGAATTCCGATATTTACGAAAGAGAGGTCATGGACCTTTTAGGAGCCGAGGTAGAAGGGCTCACAAAAGGCAATCGCTATCCGCTTCCGGATGATTGGCCTAAAGATGAGCACCCGCTGAGGAAAGACTGGAAGCCAAAAGGCACCGCCGCATCCGGTGCGTTACCAGATGAGGAGGAAAAAATATAATGCGTAAAGTCGTAATACCGATAGGCCCCCAGCATCCGGCGCTGAAAGAGCCCGAGAGCTTCAGCGTCACTTTGGCGGGCGAGAGGATAATGGCGTTCAGCGCCCGGCTCGGATATAATCATCGCGGCATAGAGAAAGCGTGTGAAGCCAGAACGTACCTACAGGATATCTATCTTATCGAACGTATATGCGGTATATGCTCGCACACACACGCTACATGCTTCGCCCAGGCCGTCGAAGAGATAGCCGGACTGGAGACTCCGCGCAGGGCCCTTTACATCCGCTCGATAATAGGCGAATTGGAGAGAATACACAGCCATCTCTTGTGGCTCGGCGTCGCCGGCCATGAGGTAGGATTTGATACTCTCCTGATGTATACATGGCGCGACCGCGAAGTGGTAATGGACATCCTTGCGGAACTGACCGGTAATCGCGTCAATTACGGCATGAATGTGATAGGGGGCGTAAAGCGCGATCTTAGCCCCGAGCACATAGAACACATCTTAAAGGCCATGGATATTCTGGAAGAGAGAACAAAGTATTACATCCAGGTAGCAAAAGAAGAGACCACTTTAATTCAGAGGCTGTCGGGAGTAGGAATGCTCTCGCGCGAGGACGCGTTATCTCTCGGAGCTGTCGGGCCTACCGCGCGAGCTTCAAATGTAGCCAGAGACACGAGACGCGACGACCCTTATGCGGCTTACGCAGAACTGGATTTCAAGATCGTTACGGATGACCATAATGACGTATACGGCCGGACGCTCGTTAGGATGGGTGAGCTGATGGAGTCATATCGCCTGATCCGCACGGCCTTAAAAAATATACCGGACGGCCCTATAGCGATAAAGTCTCCGCGCAAGATACCCGCCGGAGAAGCCTTCAGCCGTTACGAGGCCCCCAGAGGCGAGGACGTCCACTATGTGAAGGCCAATGGCACCGATAAGCCCGAAAGAGTAAAAGTGAGGGCTCCGACCCTGGCGAACATTCAGACGGTAGCGAAGATGCTTGAGGACAGGCAGCTTGCGGATCTTCCTATAGTGATCGCGGCGATAGACCCGTGCTTTTCATGCACTGACAGGCTTATCACTGTCAAAGATCTTAATAAGAGGTCACCCCACATCGTAAAGTGGGAAGAGCTGCGTTTACACGGCATAGAATGGCACCGTTCGAACGGTATCGACTTCTCGAAACTTAACAAGAAATTCGCTCAAGAGGCTATAAGATGTTATTAGACCTGTTCAATATTGTCATATTTCCCGGCTTTTTGTTTCTCGGCACAGCCGGGCTGGCCGCGGAATTTATCGACCGCAAATTATATGCCAGACTGCAAAACAGAGTCGGGCCGCCATGGTTCCAGCCATGGGCCGACTTTATAAAGCTCGTCTCGAAAGAATCTATAATACCGGCGGAAGCTAACCCCAGGATGTTTAAAGCGATGCCTATATTCGCGTTAACAGCCACTATCACAGCTTCGTTCTATATACCTCTCTGGCATACGCAGGCGCTTTACTCGTTTAACGGGGACCTGATAGTGACAATATATCTGCTGACGATACCGACCCTTACATACTTTCTGGGCGGATGGTATTCAACCTCATTATATTCTAAGATCGGCGCCATCAGGTCGCTCACGCAGCTTTTCGCGTATGAAGTACCGTTATTAATGTGCATACTGGCGCCGGCCATGCTTGCCAATACCTGGTCACTCAGCGAAATGGCGCTCTTCTACAGCAGTCACCACTGGTACTGGCTCTTTAACCTGATAGGGTTTGTCATATCGATAATCGCGTTATTGGGAAAACTGGAAAAGGTGCCGTTCGACACGCCCGAAGCCGAGACGGAGATCGTCGGAGGTACCTTCACCGAATACAGCGGCAGGCTATTGGCGCTCTTCAGGCTTTCCATCAATGTGGAGACGATCGTAGGCGCGTCGCTTGTCGCGGCCGTCTATCTGCCGTTCGGATTCGGGCTTCCGGCAGTACTCGGGTTTCCCGTATATATAGCCAAACTATTATTTATAATAGCGATCATGTCGCTCGCGCGCACAGTCTTCGCGCGCTTCAGAATGGACCAGATGGTGGAATTCTGCTGGAAATACGTATCGCCGTTCGCATTCCTCCAGATGCTCATATGCCTCATCATGAAAGGGGTGCTCACGAAATGATCAGGCCCGGAAAGATGGTAAAACAGGTGCTTGAGTCCCTTTTCAAGAAACCGGCGACGTCGCAATACCCTTTCAAGAAGAGCGCAATGCCGGATCGCTACAGGGGAAAGATAATCTTCCACCCGGAATTATGCATAGGCTGCAAGATGTGCGTCAGGGATTGCCCGTCAAATGCCATAACCATCAATAAAGTCGGGGATAAGAAATTTGAAGCGGAGTTCAATCTCGCAAAATGCATATATTGCGCTCAGTGCGTAGACTCCTGCATGAAAAAAGCGCTGGAATCCACTAAAGAGTTCGAGCTCGCCGTTCTCGATAAGAAAAAACTGAAAGTGATATTCGGTGCGGACATTAAGGAAGACGTTAAAAAATAGATTTCATAACGCCGAAAAAATTGCCGTCCTCGGCATAGGTTCTGATCTCAGGGCCGACGACGTTTCCGGTATGCTCGCCGCCCGCAGCCTGAAAGATAAATTATCCAAACGAAAAGCCCGCGTCCCCGTAAAAATATTCTTCGGAGAAACAGCGCCTGAAAACCTCACCGGTGAGATCAAAAAATTTAAGCCCTCGCACCTTATAATGATCGATACTATAGATGCCGGAAAGAGAGCCGGATCGATCTATCTCTTCAAACCCGAAGACGTAGGAGGCGGCGCATCTTTTTCGACCCACAAGATGCCCGCGAAGATACTGATAGATTACCTTGTGAATTCATGCGGATGTCAGGCTACCGTAATAGGCATTCAGCCAAAAAGGATCGATTTCGGCAAGGCCGTATCCAAAAGCGTAGAGACGGCGGCGGAGAAAGTTGCCGTCATATTGGCAGAGACTATTGCCTAATGAAGAGCGAAGAGCTGTATAGATGGGTGAGGACAGCAGGGCTCTTGGCGGTCATTCCCATAATTCTGGCAGGCGGGCCGCTTGGCGGATATCTTATAGCTGATCTATTGATAAAAAAATTTACTTTGCCTGGCTACACAGCAGTTATTTGTGTTATACTGGGTTTCATAGCAAGCGTCCAGGAGACCATCAGAATAATAAAGATCGCCCTCAGGACCAAGGAGCGGTAATGAATGATATCGTAAGAAGCGTCAGGAAGACCGCATACCTGACGGGCGCCGCCGCAGGGGCCATGCTGCTTTTCCGGAACGAAATCGATTGGGCGGCAGGCTTAATGGCGGGCATACTATGGTGCGTTATAAACTACTCGCTAACAGTGAGCCTCTTTGAGATGGCGCTTCTGCAGAAAGAACCAAAAAGAATAACCAGGGCGCTTATAATAAAGTTCCCGGTATTGTATATTGGGGGATTCTTCATCTTAAAATATAAACTCTTTCCGGTAATGAGCCTTTTAACCGGGATAGGGCTTACGCTATTAATTATAGGAATTATGAATATATGGCCGAAGCGAGCGTAGCAAGCCACGAGCTTCCGAATATCGTAACTATTATCTCGGAGCATTTTAAAGATATCCCGGTACTGAGAAACCTGTCCCATTACGAGAATGTCATCTTCTCTTTGATAGTTATAGCCGCCATTTCGCTGATTACTATAGTCGCGTCCCGGCGCCTCAGGATGATCCCCGGAAGGCTGCAGTCGGCGTTCGAAATGTTCGTAGGAGGATTTGACTCATTCATATGCGGCATACTCGGGCCCAAGGGAAGGCGTTTTACGCCTTTCATAGGGACTCTCTTCATATACATACTATCCATGAACCTCATAAGCCTCGTGCCTTTCATGAAAGCGCCCACATCGAACTGGTCCGTAACTCTTGCGCTCGCGTTATGCGTATTCGTCTATCTGCAGTACACCACATTGAAGGAGCTCGGGTTATTGGGATTCGTCGACCATCTTATGGGGAAACCCAGGGGAATACTGGCGGCATCGGTGGTCATACCATTACTGATGCTATTTCTGCATATCATCTCAGAACTTGTAAGGCCCATAAGCCTATCGCTCAGGCTCCGGTCCAATATATGGGGCGATGACATGCTGCTCGCGGTGCTCGCGGGCTTCGGCCTTAAAGGGGTACCGCTCTTATTATTCAATATGTTCATTGCCGCCCTTGCCGCGGTCGTGCAGGCCTCGGTATTCTGTCTTTTGACGACAATATATTTTGCGTTAGCATTAACCCGCGAAGAAAAGGCCGATATCAGAGATATCGGCACTTAGCCTACAATAAGGCTGAATAAACTAGGCCGATATCAGGGATATCGGCACTTGGCATACAGTACGGCTGAATAAACAAGGAGGTAGGAGATGGATTATAAGACGATGTTATCGTTCGGCCTTCCCATAGGTCTGGGGATAGCCGCTTTCGGCTCGGCTATAGCGCTGGGCAGGGCGGTAGCGGCAGCGATGGAGGCGACGGGCAGGCAACCGGAAGCGTCGATGAAGATATTGATAAATATGGCTACCGGCTGCGCGTTCATTGAGGCCATAACGATCTATGCGCTTGTCTTCGCTTTTAGCCTGGCAGGGAAAATTTAAGGAAATACTGAATGGGCCTGCTGAAACTTCTCAACACAAATGAGCTGGTCGCCCAGATAATATGCTTTCTGATACTGCTTGTAATAATGCGGAGCTTTCTGTGGAAGAAGTTCCTCGGCATTATCGACAAGAGGCGGGAGACTGTCTCGTCCGAGTTTAAGAGGATCGAAGAGGCCAAAGAGACTCTTTCGCGGATTAAAGGAGAGTACGAAAAGAAGCTTGCCGATATAGACGATGAAGCTAAGGCGAAGATACGGGAGGCGGTGGACCAGGGCCGCGTACTTGCCGAAGAATTGAAAGCCAAGGCTGAGCTGGACTCGGAAAAGATCATTGATAAGGCAAAATCTAATATCAAGGACGAAGTCGCGAAAGCCAGAGAAGAGCTTAAGGATGACATCGTGGACCTGACCATACGGGTGGCCGAGAAGGTCATTCAGGAGAAGCTTTCCGAGGAAAGCGACAGGCGGCTGGTCGAAGATTTTCTTAAGGGGATCGAGAAAAAGTGATCAGGGAAGAGATAGTGTCAAAGAGGTACGCAAACGCATTTTTAGCATACGCTAAAGAGACGATCGGTTTCGTGCAGGGCCTGGATGAGCTGCATAGGGCAAAGCGCATTATGCGCGACAACCCGAACCTTAAAGAGTTTCTCGAGAGTCCCGCGATAACAAACTCCGAAAAGGATGAAGTCGTCAACGCTGTATTTAAAAATGAATTTAATGATGAGCTGATACACTTTCTCAAACTGCTTATCGAAGCCAAACGCATCGATCTATTCGTCGACATAGCGGAATATACGCGCATACATTACGCTCACGGCGCTGAAGCCGACACGCTCCTTAAGACAAGCTATCCGCTTGAGACGAATACGCTCCATAGGATAAAAAACGCTCTTGAGCAGCGCATAAGCAGGAAGATCCATCTATATATTCAGCTTGACGCAGACCTGGTCGGCGGCGCGTATGCGCAAATAGGAAATTTAATAATAGACGGGTCCGTCAAAAAACGCCTGGAAGATATGAAAAAAAAGCTCGACGTACTGAAGGTGGTATGATATGCATCTGCAGCCGCATGAAGTAACAGCCATAATTAAGAAAGAATTAGAGAAATACCGAACCAGGCTCAGGGTCGAATCGGTCGGAACGGTCCTGCAGGTCGGTGACGGGATAGCCCTCGTGTACGGGTTAGATGATGTCATGGTGGGCGAGCTTGTCACGTTTAAAGACGGCACCGAAGGGATAGTCTTCAATCTGGAGGAGGATAGCGTAGGCATAGTCATACTGGGAGATGAAAAAGAGATACGGGAAGGCGAGATCGTAAAGCGGACGGGGAAGATCGCTCAGGTGCCGGTAGGAGAAGCCCTTTTAGGAAGGGTCGTTAGCGCACTCGGACATCCGAGAGACGGCAAAGGACCCATCGCCACGAATAGACACCGGCCCGTCGAGGCAAGGTCGCCGGGCGTCATAGACCGGCAGCCTGTCACCCAGCCGCTCTATACAGGCATAAAAGCTATCGATTCAATGATCCCCATAGGCCGCGGACAACGTGAACTCATAATCGCGGACCGCCAGACAGGCAAGACAGCTATCGCGATCGATACGATAATCAACCAGAAGGGTAAAGGCGTTTACTGCATCTATGTAGCTATCGGGCAGAAGATGTCGAGCATAGTATCCGTCTCGGAGACGCTTAAGCAGTATGGCGCAATGGAGCATACGATTATCGTAAGCGCTTCATCGCGCGCATCGGCCTCACTGCAGTATCTGGCCCCTTATTCAGCCTGCGCCATGGCGGAAGAGTTCATGCATTTAGGGAAAGACGTACTGGTCATATATGACGATCTCTCAAAACACGCGCAGGCCTACAGACAGCTTTCGCTCCTATTGAGAAGGCCTCCGGGCAGGGAAGCATACCCGGGAGATATCTTCTATCTGCATTCGAGGCTACTGGAGCGCGCGGCAAAGCTGAGCGACAAGCTCGGGGGAGGGTCCATCACCGCGCTTCCGATAATAGAGACGCAAGCGGGAGACATAACGAGTTACATACCGACGAACGTCATATCTATCACCGACGGCCAGATATATCTCGAAACCGACCTGTTCTATGCAGGCGTACGCCCTGCGATCAATGTGGGCTTATCGGTCTCGCGGGTAGGCGGTAACGCCCAGGAGAAGGCCATGAAGCAGGTAGCCGGAAGGTTGAGGCTGGACCTGGCGCAGTACAGGGAGCTTATCGCTTTCTCCCAGTTTGGGTCGGAGCTCGATAAGACCACGCAGGCACAGCTGCATCGCGGAGAGCGAATGGTCGAGATATTGAAACAGGGGCAATACGATACGCTCGGGCTGGGGAAACAGGTAATGATTATTTATGCCGCGACAAATGGATTTCTGGACGATTTGAAGATATCTGTGATCCGAAAATTTGAGATTGAATTCTATAAATATATCGATTCGACTCATCCGGATATAGAGCGCGAGATCGAAGCGAAGAGGGTTCTTGATGATCCGCTGAAGGAAAAACTTAATAAAGCCATAGAATCATTCAAAACCGGATTCAGGAATACCATTAAATGATACCAGCGCATAATTTACGGCAGATAAAGGTCAGGATAAAGTCGATCGGGAATACCCGTAAGATAACAAGGGCCATGGAGATGGTCTCCGCGTCAAAATTAAGCAAAGTGAAGACATCGTTTTTTTTCACAAAACCGTATCTCGCCAGTCTCGAGAATATGCTATATGATCTCTTGTCCGATTCGCCGGGGTTAAAAAATATTTTGCTTGAAAAAAAGGCGCACATAAAAAGTTCGGCCCTGTGCGTCGTGACATCGGATACGGGGCTATGCGGCGCGTACAATGATAACGTGATAAAATATGCCGAACGATTTTTAAAAGACCTCGACTCTCCCACCGTAAGCATAGTAGCGGTTGGCAGGGAAGGATACGACTATTTTCAAAAAAATGGATTCCGCATGGCGCATTCATATCTTGGCCTTTACGGACGATACTCTTCAAAACTCTCCGATGAGATCGCGAAGGATCTGATAAATATGTTCGTAAAAGGCGAAACCGACGAAGTATATGTCGTATATTCGCATTTTAAAGCTTCACTGCGCCACGCGCCAATGGCAGAGAAGCTGCTCAATATAGAATCTCCGGAGAGACCAAGAAGCTACTATACTTTTGAGCCTTCGGCAAAATCTATACTTAATTCGATGATCCCGAAATATGTAACCTATAAGATGCGCGAGATATTGCTGGAAGCGTTCACATCCGAGCATTCGGCCCGTATGCTGGCAATGAAAACAGCGACGGATAATGCGGACGATCTCACCGAACAGCTGACGCTTGCGCGTAATAAAGCAAGGCAGTTTGCTATCACAAAGGAAGTGCTGGAGATAGCGGCATCCGCCGAGGCACTGAAAGGGTAGTTATGGCAGAGGGCGAGATAATACAGGTTATAGGACCGGTGGTAGATATACGTTTTCCGGAGATGGAAACGCCCGAGATCTTTAGCGCGGTAAAGATTGAAGATCCGGAAAGGAAGATAGCTCTGACTCTCGAAGTGGAACAATTGATAGGGAACAATACCGCCCGCTGTATCTCTATGGGCCCCACCGATGGGCTGGTGCGCGGCATGAAGGCAAGGAGCCTCGGGGTGCCTATAAAGGTACCGATAGGAGAACAGACGCTCGGCAGAGTCTTTAATCTTCTGGGAGAAACTATAGACGGCCTGGGGCCCATACCGCATCCTGAAAAGTGCAACAGCATACACAGAGAACCGCCTTCATTTCAGGAACAGCTCCCTGTTTCCGCAATGCTTGAAACAGGGATAAAGGTAATCGACCTCCTCGCGCCTTATCCCAGAGGAGGAAAGATAGGTCTCTTCGGCGGAGCGGGCGTGGGCAAGACCGTAATAGTTATGGAACTTATACGGACTATCGCCAGCGAACATTCGGGCGTGTCCGTCTTCGGAGGAATAGGGGAACGCACAAGGGAAGGGAACGATCTCTGGCTTGAACTTAGCAGGTCGGGCGTATTAAAGAAGACCGCCCTCGTATTCGGAGAGATGAGTGAGCCACCCGGCGCACGCTTCAGGGTAGGCCTCTCAGCCCTGACGATCGCCGAGCATTTCCGGGATGAAGAAGGCATGGATGTTCTGCTTTTCATTGATAATATCTACAGATATGTGCAAGCGGGTTCGGAGGTATCAACGCTCCTCGGAAGGATGCCGTCCGCCGTAGGTTACCAGCCAAGCCTCGCTACGGAGATGGCGCAACTTCAGGAGCGCATAGTATCCACAAAACGCGGATCGATAACCTCGGTGCAAGCGGTATATGTGCCGGCCGACGATATCACGGACCCGGCGCCGGCTACCACATTCTCGCACCTCGACGCGAAGATGGTGCTCTCTCGCCAGATATCGGAGCTCGGAATATACCCGGCGGTGGACCCGCTCGACTCAACATCCAAGATACTGGAACCCAGGATAGTCGGGGAAGAGCACTATAACACAGCGCTCAACGTGCAGAAAGTATTGCAGAGGTATAAAGACCTCCGCGATATCATAGCGATCCTTGGCATTGACGAACTCTCGGACGAGGACAAATTGCTGGTGTCCCGCGCAAGGAAGATCCAAAAATTCTTCTCCCAGCCCTTCTTCGTAGCGGAGGCTTACACAGGCATAAAAGGGAAATATGTAAAGCTCACCGATACCATACACGGTTTTAGGATGATACTTGAAGGCAAGCTCGACGACCTGCCGGAACAGGCATTCTATATGGTAGGCGCGATCGAGGAAGCGATAGAGAAGGCCTCAAAGCTGAAGAACGGAAACTAGTCATCGTGCCAAAGTTATTTCACCTGACTATCCTATCGAGCGATAAAAAGATATTCGAGGGCGACCTGCAGTCGCTGGTCGCTCCGGG
Source organism: Candidatus Omnitrophota bacterium (assembly GCA_026387175.1). NCBI lineage: Bacteria > Pseudomonadati > Candidatus Omnitrophota > Candidatus Omnitrophota bacterium. The sequence continues at coordinate 95,765 of JAPLME010000007.1, read as the reverse complement.
AGAGATCGGCTATCTGGGAATACTGGCCGACCATGCCCCCCTGATGACAACTCTCCTCCCCGGAAAGATAACTCTGAAAGACGCCTCCGGAAAGACAACGGCTTTAGACTCGAAGACCAACGGATTTCTCGAGATCATAAAGAATAGAGCTACTATATTGTTAGACCAGGAGCACAGGACATGAAATATACTAAAGGCTCCATAGGCAGAATATTTTTGATAAAATTCAACGACGACGATGTGCTGTTAGACGAGCTTGATAAGCTCGCCAGAAAAGAGAAGATAAGGGCCGCTACGCTCGTATTTATAGGCGCCCTGAAAAAAGGCGATCTCGTGACCGGGCCCAAAAAACCCGTTATACCACCTGAGCCTAACTGGGTCGGATTTAAAGATGCCTGGGAGGTTATGGGTATCGGCACCATATATACTAACTCAAAGGGCCCGCAAATACATCTGCATGCCTCGATGGGCAAAAAGCTCAAGACCCTCACCGGATGTGTCCGCAAAAAATCCAAAGTATTCCTGGTTATAGAGGCGGTGGTATTTGAACTAAAAGGGGTAAGGGCGACTAAAGAGATCGACCCCGGGACCGGGCTCTCCCTGCTAAAAATATTATAGATGAAGTATAAGCTGATAATATTCGATATCGACGGCACCATAACCCGTCACATCAGCTCGTGGCGCTATATCCATGAGAAACTCCGCCTCTGGTCAAATCGCGCGTTCCGTTATCAGGAAGACTTCTTCGCCGGTAAGATATCCTACAGAAAATTCTGCGAACTTGACGCCGCCCATTGGAAGGGAATGCGTATCAGAAAGATACGCTCGATATTCAGAAGCGTGCGTTACTCGAAGAACGCTGCGCGCTCGATAACTAAATTAAAAAGACAGGGATTCAAGTTAGCCGCTGTATCCACCGGCCTGCAATTCATGACGGAACGGGTAAGATCTGAGCTGAAATTCGATTATGCCATATCAAACCTACTCTCCTCACGGAACGGTTTACTGACCGGCGGCGTGAAGATAAACCTCGAACACGGCGCGAAACATACGGCGCTGGCGGAAATTTACAAAAAGTTCAAGGTGAAACCGCACGAGGTAATAAGCGTGGGTGATACCGAAGGCGATATACCGCTTGCCAGAAATTCCGGTTTCTTTATCGCCTTCAACTGCTCAAGCGCTAAGCTGAAAAGAATAGCTGATTATACCTGTAAGACCAAAGACTTTAATGAAGTCTATAAAAAAATAATGGCTATTACATATGAGTGATTTTTTACCGATGACGAAAGAGGAGATGTCCGCGCTAGGGTGGAGCTATCTCGACATAATAATAGTGACCGGTGATGCCTACGTCGATCACCCGTCTTATGGAGGGGCCGTCATCGGAAGGGTCCTTGAATCTGAAGGATATAAGGTCGGTATAATAGCCCAGCCCGACCTGAAGAACCCAGACTCCCTAAAGAGGATGGGCCGGCCGCGATTATTTTTTGGCGTCACTGCGGGCAACCTGGACTCGATGATCGCCAATTATACCGCTAACAAGAAATTTAGAAGCGAGGATGAGTATTCGCCCGGAGGTAAGACAGATCTGCGTCCTGACCGCGCAACGCTTATATACACGAACAAGATACGCCAGGCTTTTGGTAATATACCGATCGTCATCGGCGGTATCGAGGCAAGCATGCGCAGGCTCGCTCACTATGACTACTGGTCGGATACCCTCCGCAGGTCGATACTGCTTGATTCCAAGGCAGATATCCTTGTATACGGGATGGGCGAAGTACAGATAGCCGAAATAGCGAGACGCCTGCGGGATGGTGAAAGGATAAAAGATCTGAACGACATACGCGGAACGGTCATCGTCAGGAATTCGATAGATAATTTTAACGATGCCGTATCGATACCTTCATTTGAAGAGGCAAGCTACAGTAAAGATAAATTCAATGAAGCCTTCCGGCTCGCATATATGGAGCAGGATCCTCTGCGGGGCCGCACGATAATACAGCGCCATGCCGCTCGCTTCGTGATCCAGCTCCCATGCGCGAAACCGTTATCCACAAAAGAGATGGACAGAATATACAAACTGCCGTTCGCAAGATCGCCGCATCCCAGTTATAAGAAGGCTGGCGGAGTGCCGGGTTTCGAAACGGTAAAATATTCGATCATATCGCACAGGGGGTGCCCCGGAGAGTGCAGCTTCTGTTCTCTCTACGCCCATCAGGGCAGGATCATCCAGAGCCGAAGCGCTGAATCCATACTAAAAGAAATAAAAACCCTGGCATCTCAGCCCGATTTTAACGGCACTATCACCGACATAGGAGGAGCGACCGCAAATCTTTATGAGGCGCATTGCGATCTATGGAAAAATAAAGGCGCCTGCAAGGACCGCAGATGCCTTTTCCCGGCAAAATGCAAGAACCTTAAACTCGGCTATTCTAAGATGATAGAACTCTGGAAACACGCAGGCTCGATCGAGCGCGTCAAACATATATTTGTCGGGAGCGGCGTCCGATATGATCTGCTGAACGATAACGAATCCGACGAATACCTGAGAGAGCTGTGCGCTCACCATGTCAGCGGGCAGTTGAAAGTCGCGCCCGAGCACGGCCAGGCGCATGTGCTCGACCTTATGCGAAAGCCGCGCTTTAGCGTATATGAACATTTCGTCCAGCGCTTCGATGCTGTTAACAAAAAACTTAATAAGAAACAATTTCTCGTGAATTATATCATAGTAGGGCATCCCGGAGCCAGACTGGAAGATTCCCTGAATCTTTCGCTTGAATTAAAAAAGATGCATGTCTATCCGGAACAGATCCAGGATTTTATTCCGCTTCCGATGACCGCATCAGGAGCAATGTTCTACACCGGAAAAGACCCATTTACCCGGCAGGACGTATATGTGGCGAAAAACCTTCGCGAGAAGAAGCTCCAGCGCGCGCTCATACAATTCAAGAATCCCGGCAATAAAAGATATGTTATCGAGGCACTCAAGTCACTCGGCAAGATGAACATTATTAAGGAATTCTATAGCTGATATGCCTAGACTGCTCGTATCGGACATAAAAGGGAATATCTCTTTTGACACACACCTGAAAGCGGCAGGTATGAAAGGCGGACTCATATTCAGGTTAGAATGCCTCGATCTCATAAAACTGCCCCCGGCGTCCAGGCTCTTCATTCTGCCATCAAGGTCCGCTATAGGTTACGATGCCGCAACAGGCAGGTTTATAGTTATAGAAGGAGCGTTTGCGGTTGCGGTTTTCCTGGCGAGCGGATATACCGCAACCTACTCGGCCGCCTATACCCCGATTGGCAATCCTAAACAGCTCCCATTATTTGCATATGCCGCGGCTTGTATGTATAAAAACGAACTATATGCCGCTGCTATCCATATAGACAAAGACAGGCGGCATGATTGCCGCTATATAGATATGGCGCTTGTACGAAAGGGGATTGTAAAATTAGCGAAGCTCTTCCCTAAAAACAGGCTCATAGAGCATCTTAAGGCCTGCGCTCTCATTTACGGGTGCCCTAATGCGCAGAATTTTTTCTTAGGCAGATATGAAGCGCCACTGCCAACATCTCCATCCTGTAACGCCTCGTGCACAGGGTGTATATCATTCCAGCCGGACAAAAAATGTCCTGCATCGCAGCCGAGAATAAAATTTGTTCCGACAGCTGAAGAAGTCAGCCAGATAGCATTGTTTCATATCGAAAACGTAAAGCGGCCCATAGTGAGTTTCGGGCAAGGGTGCGAGGGAGAGCCGCTTCTTCAGGATAAGCTCATAGAGAAATCGATAATGCTCATCCGGAAAAACACTGAAGGCGGCACCATACATATGAACTCCAATGGCTCGAGACCCGAAGCGCTCGCCAGATTATTGGACGCAGGCCTCGATAGCGTCCGGATCAGCTTAAATAGCGCGAGAGAAGCCTATTACGCAAAATATTACAGGCCGAGGGGGTACGAGCTTAAGGACGTAATGGAGTCTATAAAAATAGTGAAAGAGAAGAAAGCATTCGTCTCTATTAACTATTTAACGATGCCGGGTTTCACCGATACAAAAGATGAATTTATGGCCTTCGGAAACCTGGCTTCCAGATACAAGATAGATATGGTCCAGTGGCGCAACCTCAATTATGACCCGATGCGGTATTTCGAAGAGCTTGAAGCATGGCCGAAGAGCTCAGAACTACTGGGTATAAAAACTGTAATCGACTCACTACGCAAAGAATTTCCCCACCTCAGAATGGGCTACTTCAACCCCTCGCTATAGCGAAAATATCCTCGTTACGCAGTATGTTTTTACGGGGCCTGCCGTACCTCATGTCTTTATTCGCGGCGATGAATTATTTTCGCCGTGCGCTGCGGTTTACGTATCGCGAATATGTGTAGTGGTTCACGCACCTTCATATTCGCTCAACGTAAAGTTATTCTCTTGCTAGGCGGCCTTGCGCACCCACTGTCATGTCATACTCTGGCGAAAAAATTCAATTCGCCGCTTCATAAAGCCATGAGGTGCGTCAGCCGGTAAGAACCTCTGCCTGCTGCGATATTTTCGTCTCCGCTCACTGTCCCAATCTCACTCTCTACTCATCCTTCCAGTAAATTTTTCGGCTAATAGTCAGATGGCGGAACTTTCGGGCGATGCTGAAGCGACTTTATAAAATTTCGATACCTATAGGCGGTACAGGCTTCATCATCGAAATTTTATCAACAGCGAGCGAGGAAGCCTATTCCGAGCGAGCGGCAAGCGGAAGCATTGCCCGAAAGTAAACGCCGGACTGAGAGGCCGAAAAATCTACCCTTCGCGGAGCTGCTTCTCCGCGTCGATGACATCGCGGCTTATGTAGTGGAGGGCCTTGGTGATCCTTGATTTCAAATCGGGCGATATGGGAGCGTCTTTGATCTCCCTCAATACCTGCACCGCCATCCTGAAATAGCGGATGAGCTCGCCCTCGTCGGTATCCGTGAACTGCAGGATCTTCTGGAAAGCCATGCCATTCAGCCAACACTCCATGGCCTTGGCGAGATGGAAATACGGCATCTTGCTGAAAGGATAGATCTTCGCGCGCGTCTCCTTGCGCCTCGTCTCAAAGTAGATCTGCTCGCTTATCTTCTTTACTTCTATCGTGCTTTTAGATAAACCCGTAGGGAACTGCTGGTTCTTCCTGGGCTCGAAGACGGCCGAAACCGCGATGACGCCCAGGGATATCTCGTCCAGCTCTTCGAACACGCCCTGGCCGTAAAGCTCCGCCAATAGCAGCTCATATCCGTAAACCGCTTTAGCGAATTGCCCCTTCATCGTAAGAGCACCCTCACTGATGCATCCGAACTCCTTCAATAGCTTAAGCTTCGCACCCATAAGCCTGGTCGCCTCGGCCTGCTGATGCGGTTTCGTCTGGAAAAAATGCAGCGATAGGGGGTATATCTTAAAAAGGTCTTCCTGGTATTTATCGTAAAGGTTCAGTATAGTGGCGTAAGAAGCGTTGAACTGGCTCTTCACATCCTCCGGCTTACCGTAAATTATGCTGCGTACCTCGTCAATCCTCGTGCGCCCGAGATTTATGCGGGTGTAAACGAACCCTTCGGAGTCGATGCCGCGCCTGCCTGCGCGGCCGGCCATCTGATAGAAATCGCGCGTCTTGAGGTTTCTGATGTAAGTGCCGTAGAACTTTCTTACCTCATCGAATATCACCGAACGGCTGGGCATATTTATGCCGAGGGCGAAGGTCTCGGTAGTGAATATCACTTTCAGGAGGCGGCTCGTAAAGAGCCGTTCGATGACCTCCTTCAGCGTGGGAAGCATTCCCGCATGATGGAACGCGATGCCGCGCTCGATGAGCGGCTGCATCCTGACAGCGCTCTTCTCATTCTTGAGGTCAAACCTCTCCAGGAGGCTATCATACATATTCGTAATCTCGGCCTGTTCGTGCTCCGTAAGAAAGTTGAAATTATAAAGCTCGTCTGCCAGATACTCGGCGCGCTTTCTTCCGAATACGAAATATATGCAGGGCAGCTCATCCTGTTCGCGGACATGTTTTATCAGCGCGTTCGTCGTATTGACTTTGTAGCTCCTGGCGCGGCGTATATTATTCAGGTTATCGAAAACCTGGTTATGGCACTGATAGAAAAAATGGAGGGGGACCGGGCGCTTGTTTTCGATCACAACCTTCACCGTCTTTTTATGTATAGATTCGATCCACTGCGCGAACTGCCCGATATTAGGTATCGTCGCCGAAAGGGCCAGGATATTCATATGCGCCGGTAAAAATATCAGGGACTCTTCCCAGACCGTGCCGCGCTCGGGATTGTCTATATAGTGCACTTCGTCAAAGATTATCCAGGAATACTTTTTAAGATCCTCCGGCTTGTCGAGGACCTTATTACGGAATATCTCGGTCGTCATTATAAGGACCGGAGCATCCGCGTTAATGGAGACATCTCCGGTCAATATTCCTATCGTATCCTGATATTTCTTCTGAAAATCGCGGTACTTCTGGTTGGATAGAGCCTTTATCGGGGCCGTATATATTACGCCCCGGCGCTCTAGAATACAGGTTTCTATAACATGTTCGGCGATCGCCGTCTTTCCCGCGCCTGTCGGAGCGGAGACTATTACCGAATGGCCTTCGTTGATCCAGCGGATCGCCTCTTCCTGAAATCTATCGTATATCATTGAATCATTATAATCTAACGCAATGATTTATCCAATAAAATTAATGGTTCCGCTTTCAATGATATAGTATAATGTATCCATGGCAGCTGAAACTGAAGGACTTACCGGAATGCATTTCGTTTACCTTGGCATACTGGCGGCCATATTAGCCTTCCTATGGTCGAAATATTTTAGGTCTCTAAAGACGATCGATAAAAATCCGGAGCCCACGCCCAACGAATGGACCAGTCCCGTCATAAGTCCTAAAATACACGGTAAAATTGACGGGCCATTCGATCCTCACGACCTAAGCGAACGCGCTGCCTTAACGCTGACCAAGCTGAGGCACAGCGGCTTCGCCAAAGAGACCGATACTATACTGGAAGAGGTGAGTAAGAAGTTCAACGATATAATAAAAGAAAAAAATATCCAATACGGAGAGGTCGATCAAAAATACAAACAGACGCTTGTCGAGAAGAAACAGATAGACTCAATTGTAAGGAGCGTCGCCGAAGGCCTGGTGGTCCTCAACGACCGCGGCGAGGTCATCATGATGAATCCGGCGGCTGAGAAATTGCTCGATGTCGACAAGGCGGACCAGATGGGAAAACCGGTGCGGGGGATGATAAAGAAGTCCCAGCTTATGTCGTTGGCGACCCGCGAGGCAGGGAGCGAAGAGACGGAGATAGAGATGGAAGCCACCAGCGAGGACACGAAGAAGGTCCTCAGGGCCTCAAACGCCGTAATCGAAAATGAAAACGGGCAGACCATCGGCATGGTCTCGGTCTTTACGGATGTCACCAAGCAGAAAGAGCTGGACGCTATGAAGTCGCAATTTGTCTCGAACATATCGCATGAGCTTAGGACCCCGCTCATCGCCATCCGGAATTCGGTGGAGATAATGCTCGCCAAAAAATCCGGGCCGCTTACAGAGGAACAGAATAAGTTTTTGTCGATCGCCGAAAATAACTTAAAGAGGCTGGGCCTCCTGATAGACGACCTGCTCGATCTCTCGAAAGTGGAAGCGAAAAAAGCGGAATTGCACCCGGAACCATCGGACATAGAACAGGTGATCGATGAAACCTGCGACTCTCTTGAGGCATGGGCCGGCACAAAAGAGATAGCTATATCAAGAAATGTGCAGCGCAATATTCGTAAGGTGTCCATAGACCGGAAACGGATTACGCAGGTGCTTACCAACCTTATCGGCAACGCCATTAAATTTACTCCAAACAAGGGCACCATAACGATCAGCGTAAACATAACTCAGGCCGAGGGGAAGGATATGCTGATCGTAAGCGTGGCCGATACCGGCGCGGGGATAGCGAAAGAGGATATCCCGAAACTATTCAATAAATTTCAGCAACTCGGAAGCGGGGGATCACTGCATCATGTCAGCGGCACAGGGCTAGGGCTATACATTTCCAAGGAGATGATAAACCTTCACGGAGGAACCATCTGGGCCAAGAGCGAGCTCAATAAAGGTTCCACGTTTATTTTTAAGATCCCGGTATAAAAAGGGTTTAAGATGAAAGAGGCGAAGACTATTTTAATGATAGACGACGAGGTAGATTTCCTGTCGACCACTCAATTTTTGCTTGAGAGCTCCAATTTTAAGGTCATCACCGCCTCAACCCCCCATGAAGGGCTGCGCAAAGCCCTCCTCAAACCAGACCTTATTCTTCTCGATATCAATATGCCGGAGATGGACGGGCTTACGGTGTGCAAGCGCCTGAAGGAGAATAAGGCCACCGAGGATATCCCGATAATCATGCTTACACTAAACACCACCACACTGGAGAAGGTGACGGCTTTTGATTTCGGCGTAGCCGATTACATGGGCAAGCAGTTTCCGTTCGAGGAGATGCTGGTCAGGATACAGGCAGTGCTCAAAACGAAGTCGCCGGAGAAAGCCAGGGAATCCGTCGAAGAAAAGAACAGGAAGATATCAGATTTACGGGATATCGTTCAAAGAAAGAATCTGCAGATACTATTTCAGCCGATAGTTCTTCTTAAGACCGGGGTCCCGATCGGTTACGAAGCCCTGGCGCGCGGACCAAAAGGAACGCTATTTGAAAATCCGGCAGATCTGTTTACTTTCGCCACAGACGTCAACATGTTCAACGAGCTGGATTCCATTTGCAGAGATATATCTATAGAGAGGGCGGTATTCCTTAAAAGCGGAGAGATCCTGTTTTTAAATATCGATCCCGCCATAACAGGCACTCCGCACTTCAAAAAACTGAAGTTTCTGAACAATTCTAAAATAGCCCCGAGCCAGATATGCCTTGAAATCACCGAAAGGACCTTTGTAAAAAACTTCCCGATGCTTTCGATGAACTTAAAAGAGGTGAGATCCGAAGGCGTGAGGGTTGCCATAGATGATATCGGCGAAGGATACTCCAGCCTGAACGCCATCGCGGAATTAAGGCCGGAATTTATCAAGATAGATATAAATATAATCCGGAACATGGAAACGGACAGCGTAAAACAGAACCTTGTCCGCCTGGTGGCGGATCTGGCCAGAAATACTAATAGCCGCCTCATAGGCGAAGGAATAGAAACAAAGAAGGAATGCGACACGCTCCTGTCGCTGGGCGTCGAATATGGGCAGGGGTACCATTTCAGCAAGCCTTTCTGCGTTTGAAATTGTCAGATATCGGGCCTTTATGGTAAAATTCTATTCATGAGCTATCAGCAGGCGATGGAAAAAGCATGGGAAGGCGTTCGCGCCCTGACGAGCAAAGAGCGTTTTTCCATCAAATTTCTTTCGGATGTTTATGAGATCCATATAACCGAAAAACGCGTCACCTTCACGCCCGGTAACGTAGTCGCTAAAGATTACGTTACCATAATACTGCTTCATTACCTTGCCAGAAAACTGGCCTTTGGCAAGCTCCCTGAACTATCGGGCGAGTGGGTCGACTTCAATGAGCTCGAAGGCGGTGAGGGTTACTATCCGGCATTTAAAAAACGCACTATCGACCCCATAATAAAGAAATACGGAGCGGATCCCGAGGCGCTATTGGCCGCTGCCGGACGAATGAACGCGAAAAGAGTTGAGCTCGGAGACGTAAGCGTAATAATCTATCCGTTCGACGAGGCCGCGATACTCATAAAAATGTCAAAAGCGGACGAAGAGTTTCCTTCCGACGCCAGTATATTGTTCGATAAGAATATTTCCGGGATATTATGCACGGAGGATATTGTAGTCTTAACGGAATTAATAGTCCACAAACTATAGGGGAAGGCATATGATAAAACGGATAAAGAGCAAGAAGAGGATAGGGATATTGACCGGCGGCGGCGACTGCGCGGGCATCAACGCCGTTATAAGGGCCGTTGCCAAGAAAGCCATCCATGACTACAACATGGAGATCGTCGGCATAGAAGACGGCTACGAAGGAGCGGTAAACAATAATTTCAGAAGACTCGAAAACCGCGATGTATCCGGTATATTGACGATGGGCGGGACGATCCTTGGAACTACCAAGAAGATAAATCCGTACAGATACGCTATCAAGAAGGATGGTGATTTTGAATTCAAGGATATGTCAAAGGTCGCTATCCGCAATATCAAGAACCTCGATATCGATTGTCTCGTCGTAATAGGCGGTGACGGCACGCTCGGTATAGCGTACAAGCTGTTTAAAGACGGTATTCCCATCGTCGGTGTGCCAAAAACCATAGATAATGATATTCTCGGCACCGATCTGACATTCGGATTCGATACCGCGGTGTCCATCGCTACTGAAGGGATCGACCGTCTTCACTCAACGGCCCAATCGCACCACAGGGTCATGGTGCTCGAAGTCATGGGACATAACGCGGGTTGGCTGGCGCTCTATTCAGGCATAGCCGGCGGCGGCGATATAATACTCATACCCGAGATACCGTATGATATGAAATCTATAATCGATAAGGTAAAAGAGCGGCATGGAAAAGGAAAGCGTTTCTCTATTATCGTGGTCGCCGAAGGCGCAAAGCCTAAGGGCGGCGACGTAGTCATCCAGAGGATGGTTAAGGAGAGCTCGGACCCTATAAGGCTGGGAGGCATAGGCTTTGTCCTGGGAGACCAGATAGAAAAGCTGACAAGCTTCGAGACGCGCTCCGTGGTGATGGGTCATCTCCAGAGAGGCGGCACGCCGACAGCGTTCGACAGGGTCCTCGCCACACAACTTGGCTCAAAAGCCGTTGACATGATAGCCGCTAAATCTTTCGGTAATATGGTGGCTATGCAGAAGAGCAAGTTGATAATGGTGAACCTTAAAGATGTGGCCAAAGGGCATAGGAGCGTACCGATCGATCATCCGCTGATAAAGACATCCATATCATTAGGGACCTGCTTCGGGAATTAACCCCCGCAAACGAAAGGAGCAGTTCATGTCAGATAATGTATTCAATGCCGCCGAAGTGATCGATATGGGTATCGCCAAAGAGAAGAAACGGCGGGATTTCTATGCGCTCGTCGCGAAGAAATTCAAAGATAAAGAGATGCAGGAGCTCTTTACGAAACTCAAAGGCTGGGAGGAAGAGCATATCCAGAAATTCACCGAGATCCGCAATTCCGTAGAGGAGTCGGAAGTCATCGAATCGTATCAGGGAGAGTTTGAAGCATATATAAAATCGCTCGTAGATGACATGCAATATAAACAGGTATCTTCCGCCAACTTCGCAAAATATGTCAGGAACCCCCTTGCGGCTATCAGGTACGGGATGGGATTTGAAAGAGACGCGATACTCTTCTTCGGCGAACTGCTGCGTCACATGACACCGCAGCACCAGGAAAAGATAGCCGAACTGGTAAACGAAGAGAAGAAGCATCTCTTATACCTGGCCAGACTGAAGACCAGATACGAATAGAGAAGGCCGGCGCGGGAGATATATGAGGCTAACTGTCAGGATCAAACCGGGCGCTAAGACGGAAGCCGTTGAGAAGCTCCTTAATAATGAGTTTCTGGTGCGCGTAAAATCCCCGGCAATAGAAGGTAAAGCCAACAAAGCTCTGATAAAGGCCCTGAGCGGGTATTTCAATATCCAGAAGAACAGAATATCGATTGCGCGCGGGCTTAATTCGAAAAATAAGATAGTGGACATTATTTAAATTTATCGTCATTCTAAAAATATGAAGATACTAAAAAAGCTCACACTCGCCGAGGCCGCCGGCGTAAAGATCACGAAGATCGAGGTGCTTTCGCCCGATATCGCCAAAAAAACGAAACCCGGACAATTTATCGCCCTTATGGTCAGCGATAAAGGGGAGAGGACGCCCCTGACCATAGTCGATACGGATAAAGATATCGGAAGCATAACGCTTATATTCCAGCAGCTGGGATTTACAACGAAACTGCTTGGAGAGATGAGTGCCGGCGATTCGCTGTATGCTCTGGTAGGGCCTCTCGGACACGCCACTGAAATAAAAAATTACGGGAAAGTGATACTTGTCGGAGGAGGAGTCGGCATCGCGGAGATATACCCGGTCGCCAAGGCATTGAAAGCCGCCGGAAATCACATAACCGTCATACTGGGCGCCAGGACGAAGAACCTTTTGATACTGGAAAATGCGCTTAAGGCAGTATCCGACGACTTACTTGTGGCAACGGATGACGGCTCCTATGGCCGCAAAGGCTTCACTACCGACATCCTCGATGAGGTTCTTCAGAAACAGAAATATGATCTTGTCTATTCGGTAGGTCCGATTCCGATGATGAAACGTTCGGCCTCCGTTACCGCTAAATATAAAGTGAAAACGATAGTATCCCTTAATGCCGTTATGCTGGACGCGACAGGTATGTGCGGATGCTGCAGAGTGACCATTGGAGGCAAGATACTATTCAGCTGTGTGGACGGCCCTGAATTCGACGCCCATCAGGTGGATTGGGACGAGCTTATTAATCGCAGCAAAATATATGAAGATAAAGAGAAGCATATCTGCAAACTGGGCAAACTGTGATCCTATGAAGAAAGATCCCGTAAAGGTCCGCGAGCGTAAAGCCAATGAGAGATCCGTCTCTTTCGACGAAGTCGTATTGGGTTATACCGAAAAAGAAGCTCTCGAAGAAGCCGCCAGGTGCATCCAATGTAAAAATCCCACCTGTATCGAGGGATGCCCGGTCAATATTGATATAAAGAAATTCATATACCAGATAACACAAAAAGACTATACGGGCGCCTATTTCACGATACGGGAGAAGAACGATTTCCCGTCGATCTGCGGCAGGGTTTGTCCCGCGGAATATCAGTGCGAGAAGACTTGCGTCTTCACTAAAAAGGGATCTTCATTTGCTTCGGAACAGGCGATCAACATACATCTGCTGGAGCGGTTCGCCGGTGATTACGGTAAGGAGAATGACCTCGAGGTTGGGCTTAAAAAGGGTGGAGAATTATCAAGATATAAGGTAGCGATCGTCGGTTCCGGCCCCGCGGGCGTAGCTTGCGCAGGCGAGCTTGCGAGGGAGGGTATAAAGGTAACTGTCTTCGAGGCGCTCCACGTATCCGGCGGGGTTTTGCGCTATGGCATACCGCCGTTCAGGCTGCCGCGCGATATTCTCGATTTCGAGCTGGACTCCCTTAAGAAGCTGGGGGTCGAGATCGTGCCGAATTACATCATAGGCAAAGCCAAAGGGTTGGACGAGCTTTTGACGGAAGGCTACGATGCCGTATTTCTCGGCCTCGGCGCCGGGGTCCCGACTTTCCTAGGAATAAAGGGAGAAAATCTCTGCAACGTCTATTCGGCCAATGAATTCCTGACTAGAATCAATCTTATGTCGGCATTTAAATTTCCCGAGTTTCACACTCCGGTAAATATAGGCAAATCTGTCGTGGTGATCGGCGGCGGAAATACCGCTATGGACGCTGCAAGGGCAGCTCTCAGGATGCAGAAGATAATGGGCATGACGGGCGATACCACCATACTATACCGGCGCACAGAAGCCGAGATGCCGGCAAGAAGGATCGAGATAGAACACGCTAAAGAGGAAGGCGTAAAATTCGGGTTCCTGTCCTCGCCCGAAGAATTTACCGGCGACGATAAAAGCTTTGTGAGAAAACTGCGCTGTCTGAAATGCAAACTGGGTGAGCCGGATAGCTCCGGCAGAAGAAGGCCCATCGCTATCCCCGGCAGCGATTATGAGATAAATTGCGACATGGCCGTCATCGCTATAGGCCTGATGGCGAACCAGGTGCTGACGCGCGCAACGCCCGCGCTCGCCATAGATAAATACTCGGATGTGATAGTGGATAAAGAAACTATGGGGACCTCAATAAAAAAAGTATATGCCGGAGGCGATATCGTCGGCGGCGAAGGCACGGTCATCGAGGCCATGGGCATGGCAAAAAAAGCTTCCCGGGCTATAATTAAATACCTGTATAAGCAAACAACCATAAATAAAAATGATGAATAAAAAACAACCTGAGCTCGAGCGAAAACCGCAGAAAAGACCATTGTCGGAAAATAGAACCCGAAGCGGAGAGCGTGTGCGTCTTAAGGGGTTGGTCCTACGGCAAGCCGATAAGATCAAGATTAAAAATGGACAGCTGAGGAATGGAACAAAGGAACGGATAAAGTCGGAAAAGCGGATCCACACAGACGCTAACTTAATACGGAAAAAGGATCTGGAGATCATTAAACAGCGCGAGGAGCTTTTGCATGTTACCAGAGTGGGAAAGCTTGCGGAGTTTGTCTCGTCCTTGGCCCACGAGATCAGTCAGCCTCTTACGGCTATTCTTTCGTACGCTCAAGCTGCCCAACGTATACTCTCCGGCAGGGAGCCTAAGATACAGGAGACTCTTCAGTACATCATTAATGATAGCCAGCGGGCGACGGCTGTTATCCATAGATTACGTGCGCTGTTAGAGAAGACCGCGCCCGAAATGAAACCTCTGGATATTAATTTCCTCGTTGACGAGACCGTCGCGCTTCTTGCAACCGATGCTACCGTAAGGAACATTTTATTAAAAATTGAGTTGGAGGGCGATCTTCCGCTTGTTCTTGGCGACCGGGTACAGCTGCAACAGGTCCTCCTGAATCTCATAAGCAACAGTTTCGATGCCATTGAAAGCAGCCGAGGTAAGCGTGAAATATCGATTCGTGCGTCGCGTAAAGATCCCGGCATGATTATCGTGGAGGTAAAGGATTCCGGATGCGGAATCCCCGCACAAAATATATCTAAGCTCTTCACCCGATTTTTTACGAGCAAGCCGGATGGCTTGGGTATGGGACTGTCTATCAGCCGCTCCATCATTGAGGCTCATGGCGGCCGGCTGGACGTAAAGAATAATCCTGATCGCGGCGCTACCTTTTATTTCACCATCCCTATCGGCGCAAAGGACGCTTAAATGGACAACCGCGGGCCTATCATTTATATAGTTGATGACGATCTCTCTGTGTGCAGGGCTCTCTCCTTATTGCTAAGATCGCACGGATTTAAAGTTGAAGCGTTCACGCGCGCAGACTCCTTCCTGGCGTATAAGCATCCGAAGCTGCCGTCATGCCTGGTCCTAGATGTCCAGTTACCGGGTATCAACGGGCTCAACCTTCAGGAGATGATGACACAGCGGGGCATCGCCATTCCCATCATCTTTATCACCGGACACGGCGATATTCCAATGAGCGTAAAAACTATGAAGGCAGGCGCTATTGATTTTCTTCCTAAACCCTTTACTAAGAAGAAGTTGCTTGATGCCATCACACTTGCCATCTCAAAAAGCGCAGCTCAAAATAAAGAACAGGCCGAAATAGCAAAGATCAAACGCCGCGTCAGGACCCTGTCTCCGCGGGAACTGGAAGTCTTCCGGCTCGTAGCCAGGGGGATGCTGAGTAAACAGATTGCCTTCAAGCGGGGGACCGCCCTTCAAACGATCAAGGTTCACCGCGGCCGTGTCATGCAGAAGATGCAGGCTAAGACCGTAACAGAGCTCATCCGCTTAGCCCAAAAAGCAGGCGTCACCTCCTCTAAAACGTAACCAATCTTCGATTCCTAAAAGGCTGTTATACCCAAGTATAATTGACCGCTTTTCGATTTTCCTCTACAATCCAAACATGAACAAGAAACAAATTTACATTGTGGACGACGACGAATCAGTCTGCCGCGCGCTGAGCATCCTGCTGGGCACATACGGGTTTAATGTTGATGCTTTTACTTCCGCAATAGAATTTTTTAGCACTGTGCCCAATAGTGTTACCGGTTGTTTAATTCTGGACATCCATATGCCGGGAATGGACGGATGGGAGGCGTTAAAGCATCTTCTTGCATCAGGATCCGATCGCCCGGTCATTATTATTTCGGCGGACAGAAATGGCGGCATGAAGGAGAAGGTTTTAAAAGCGGGCGCGGCGGGTTTTTTACAAAAACCTTTTAACGACCAGGCGTTAGTGGATCTTATTAAAATTGCGATTGAAAATAACAAAAAAGCATAAATAAAAAGGAGAAGAGACATGGAACATGACGCTATCAGGTATTTGGTGTGGCTTCTCTTTATCGGCGGGATGATCGGATGGTTGGCAGGGATTCTCAATAGAGGCCGGGGATTCGGGATCACTGGGGACATCTTGACCGGGATTGTTGGAGCTATGCTTGGTGGATGGTTGGTTGGGAGGACCGGGCTATCTACCAATAGTTTGGTCGCCACATTACTACTGGCGCTTGTCGGTGCGGTGGTTCTAGTGGGTGTGACGCGTTTCATTGTAAGGGAAACAGCGGTAAATTAAAATATGGGCTTAAATATGGAAACAACTCCGCAGGAATTTGTATTTCCCAAATATTTTTTGTGGGGAGCAGGCACATCTTCTCATCAGGTCGAAGGCAACAATACCAATAACGATTGGTGGCAGTGGGAGCAACATATCCCCCCGGAAATGCGTTCCGGCCAGGCTTGTGATCACTGGAATCGTTTTGAAGAGGATTTTAAGCTCGCTCAGACTTTAGGGCTTACGGCCTATCGTTTTTCCCTTGAATGGAGCCGTATCGAACCTTCGCCCGGCCAATTTGACAACTCAGCCCTTGATCATTATCGCAAGATGATCCTTTCGCTGAAATCCAAGGGAATAGAGCCCATTGTAACATTGAATCATTTTACTATCCCTTTATGGATGGCGAGCCGGGAGGGATGGCTTTCGGATAAAAGCCCGGAACTTTTTGCCAAATATGTCCAGAAAGCGACGGAATACCTGGGAAATGATGTTCAGTATTGGATTACGTTAAATGAACCGACGGTTTACGCGTATAAGAGCTATGTTACCGGGCAGTGGCCGCCGGGAGAGAAATCAATAAAAAAAGCATTTAAAGTTGTACAAAATTTAGCCAAAGCCCATGTCCTGGCTCATGGAAAGATCAAAGAAGTTTACGCTCAAAAAGGTTGGAAGAGGCCTATGATCGGAATAGCTCAGCAAGTGCTCATATTCGCGCCTTCCTCGGATCGTTCTTTGTGGGATCGGCTTTCAGCCGGCTTGAGAAATCGCGTGGTTAATCATCTATTTATTAAGGCCTTAATCCTTGGAAAAGCAAAGGTCTCCGGGATACTCAGTATACGGCTCTCCACGGCGAGAACCCTGGATTTTATCGGTTTAAATTACTACATGCGGGAACATGTACGCAATCGCGGGTTTCTATCATCTGCTATCTCAGGTGATGAGCGTGTTTTAGATAGCCCCGGCAATAGGAAAAATTTTCTCGGTTGGGAAATTTATCCGAAAGGGTTGCATATGCTCATAAAAATATTTTCAAAGTACAAACTACCTATTCTAATTTCAGAAAACGGTATTTGCACAAATGATGATGCCGAGCGTTCGGAGTTCATCGTAGAGCATCTTAAAGCCACGGCTATGGCGATTAAGGAAGGGGCCCCCGTGATCGGCTATCTCTATTGGTCGCTCCTGGATAATTATGAGTGGGCGGATGGTTTTGCTCCGCGGTTCGGGTTAATAGAAGTGGACTATATGACGCAAAGCAGAAAGATCCGGGAATCGGCAAGAAGATTCGAGGAGATCATCAGGTCGGGTAAGCTGCGTATTTAGCGGCAAAGGAAAATCTATTGAAGATCGATAATGATTCCAGAAAAGAGGTCATCAAGGCATTTATTGCAGGGACTATAGTCAATGCTACAGACTTCAGTGTTTATTATATCCTGTTCCATTTTCTGCCTTTCAGCCTAGCCAAGGCGATATCTTTTACATGCGCCGGCAGCCTCGGATACCTGCTTTACAAGTATTGGACATTTAAACACAGCCAGCCTTCATATTTAGAATTTGGCCGGTATGCGCTGATCAATTTCTTAGCACTAGGGATCAATGTGATAATAAATCAAAGTATTCTTAATATGTGGCACGGCGCCATTTATCCGGCACTGATCATTGCCACTATATTCACGAGCCTATTTGCCTTTATCTGCTTTAAATGGTGGGTCTTCAGGATCATTTTGAAGGAAAAGGTATATTTCATGTGGTGGAAGTGGCTCCCATGGAAATTTTTAGTGACAGATGCCGCGCGAAGGCAGGGATTTTTAGACCCCATCAAAGTCCTTTCTCAATTAGAGAAATTTGCGCAACCCTCAGAGGTGGCAGCTCCATTGGAACTGTTGCGCTCAGGCGCTGTCTTACACGCTCGCGGCCTGATAAATAGTTTAGCTATTCAGCATAACCTCGATTGGGTCTGGCCTTATTGGGTGGAATGTCAATATGATCCCGAGAACGAGGCGTTTATTCCGCGGTCTTTTTCGTTAACCCAGATTAATCTTACACATAGAAATTGGACAGCTCTGGGCGTTCCGGACAGCACCGAGTTTCCTCTGGTGGATCCTCGCGGTCTTTTTACTCCATTTTACGATAGCTGGTCTATTGATGTCTGGATCATTCCAGAAGAGGGAGAGCCACTGGTCCCATCGCGTATCCCAAGCATATCCCAAAAGATGGTTATGGATGATAATCTTTGTGTGATCACAGAATCAAACCTTGGTCAATTAAAGCTTCGATTGAAAGCGCAGGTTATCGGTTCAGCCGAAGCGCCTATTTGCCAGGTCAAGATCACAGGATCCGCTTCCGTAAAGGCGCACTTAGTCGTTTCTCTCAGGCCATATAACCCCGAAGGCGTAAGCTTAATAAATAGTATCGCTCTCCTTGAAGATTCGTCGGGTTGGCAGGTGAATCGGGAAAATTTTGTCTATTTTGATAAACCTCCGGACCAATGCGTATTTTCGGATTATCATCGAGGCGATGTTTATGGCCGCTTGTCATCAAAAGAAGATGAAAAAGAAGTTACATGTAAAGTCGGCATGGCCAGCTCCGCGGCGTTATATATAATAGAAGAGGGGCAACCGCGGGAAATTACCGTTTCGGTGCCTTTAACGAAAAATAAAATTGAAAAAGAGTCCCATTGGGACTATCAGGAAAATGCCAAGCTGGCGTGGAAGAAGAGCCTTCACGGCGCGTGTTCAATGCAAATTCCCGATGAACATTTCCAGTTCCTTTACGATGCCGCTGTCCATACCATGATTCTACACTCTCCCAAGGAAGTTTATCCCGGGCCTTATATTTACCGGCGGTTTTGGTTTCGCGACGCCGCTTTTATTTTATACGGTTTATTAAGTGTCGGGTTAAAGGAACGCGTCCGCCGGGCGCTGGATTGTTTCCGCTCCCGTCAGACAGCCGAGGGTTATTTCCTCTCCCAGGAAGGGGAATGGGATTCTAACGGTGAGGCCCTGTGGATCATGCGTCAATATTGCGAGATGACGGGAAACGTGCCGCCGAAAGAATGGAAAGACTCGATCGATAAAGCGGGTAAGTGGATTTATAAGAAACGTTTGTCTGATGATGCGCAGTCTCCTCACGCAGGTCTATTACCATCAGGATTTAGCGCAGAGCATTTGGGGCCGAATGATTTTTATTATTGGGATGACTTTTGGGGTGTTGCCGGATTAAAAGCAGCGGCCTTTTTATGTGCTGCTTACAAGGATAAAGCCGAGGCCGGCTACTTTGAAAAAGAATCGCACGCATTTCTGAAGAGCATCAATCAAAGTTTAAAGAAAGCGTGTGAACGTCTAAAAAGACCCGCGATACCGGCCTCTCCCTATCGCCGCCTGGACGCGGGAGCGATCGGTTCTTTGGCTGCCAGCTATCCGCTTCGTATTTTTGAACAGAACGATCCGAAGATCTTAGACACTGCCGAATATTTGATGAAAAATTGTTTGGTCCATGGCGGATTTTTTCATGACATGACCCATTCAGGGATCAACCCTTATCTTACGCTGCATTTAGCTCAAGCGCTTTTGCGCGCGGGGGACCCCAGATATTTCGGTCTAATGACCGCGGTGGCTAACCTGGCTTCACCTACGGGTCAATGGCCCGAGTCGGTACATCCTCGCACAGGCGGCGGATGTATGGGAGATGGGCAGCACGTATGGGCCGCAGCGGAATGGGTCTTGATGATAAGAAATTGTTTTGTGCGCGAAGAAAACGATAGATTAATATTATGTTCCGGCATACCGCGGATCTGGCTGGAGAAAGACCAGCCGCTCGCGTTTGGGCCCGCTCCGACAAGTTTCGGGGATATTCAAATTTACATAAAACCCCAAGGGCAAAATATCCTTATCGAATGGCAGGGGCAATGGCGCGCAAAAGAGCCGCCGATCGATATTCGATTACCAGGTATTGCCAACGTGAGAATTTCGCCCGGCACGAATTCTATCGAATTAAAATATGGGACGGATAAATGACGGAGACTTTCGCGGATAAATTCAGGGAGTTCATTATGATGAATTCTGGAAATATAATTTATCCGGAAGAGATCGAGGAGGCTTATACAAAGGTTGCTCCCATAAAAGAGATGTGCATCTTTACGGTCTCCGGGATGAAAGGCGAAAAGAGATCGAAGGTTCTCTGGGCCGTCATTCAGCCGGATCTTGATAAATTCAGGGAATTTTCGGAGGTTAATCTGCGCTCCGTTATCGAGGAGAGATTCGATAATGCCTCGCAGTTGCTACCGTCCTATAAAAGGATAAAAGGCTTTACCATCACGTTGGAGGATCTGCCGCATAATCTGTTCGGTAAAGTGGTCAGGTATGCGGTTAAGGAGTTATATGAACCCAGAGTGATCGCGGGAATAGAAGGCGCCCTTCCGGTATCAGGAGAACTTTCGGAAGAGGACCTTCTGTTGACAGAGTCCCCGACCGGCAAAAAAATCCTGGACTGTTTAAAGGAGCAAAGCGGTATTGGAAGGCCGATAATACTCGAGGACTCTTTAGAGTTGGACCTGGGCATAGATTCATTAGGCAGGATAGAGCTTGCTTCGCGGCTTGAGTTGGCTTTTAACGCTGAAATAAAGGACCAGGCGATCTCGAGAGCATTTAGCGTAAAGGGCCTTATTCTGAGGATAACGGATGCATTGAGGGGAGCTAAAGATATCCCCCGTGAGGATCTAGGGATATCTCTGGGGCCGGGCTTCTGGAAAGAGACTTTACATGTGCTGCCAAAAAAAGAAAATCTGGAAGTTCTCGAATTAACCACCGGTTTCTTCGCATGGCTGTTCAGGTTTATCTGCACGGCCATAATCTGTACGTATATAAAATTATTCTTCGGTATTAAGGTGGAAGGAGCGGAAAACGTGCCAGAAGAAGGGGCTTATATTATATATCCCAACCACACGAGTTTTCTTGATGGGGCTGCCATTATCGCTTCTCTGCCGCGCAGGCCGGGCTTTCAGCTATTTTATTTCGTATTCGGTCCGTACTATTTCAGGCCGTTTCTAAAGAACCGTGTGCTAAGGAATATGATAAAGATGGGAAGGATAATCCCCTTTGATTTCTCCACGCATTTTTTAGAGGCTCTGCGCAGCTGTTATTTCGTACTACACCACGGCAAGGGCTTGTGTTATTTCCCTGAAGGGTTGCGCTCGAGCGACGGTGTTATAGGAAAATTTAAGAAAGGGTTTGGCGTCCTGGCTAAAGAGACGGGGGCAAGGCTTGTTCCTGTGGCCATAGATGGAGCTCACGAGGCTTGGGCCAGTACCGCAAAATATCCTAAGCGTCATCTGATCAAAGTAAGGTTCGGAAAGCCGCTTCTTCCCGAAGACATGGAAAAGGAAGGGATGATCATGGGCGCAAAAAATAGTTACGACGCAATATGTGTGGCAGCCAGAAAAGCGCTCGTGGAACTAAAAACCTGCCCACCGGCAGACAAGGATAAATAATGAGAATTCTGATGATGACGAATACATATTTTCCGATTGTCGGGGGGCTGGAACAATCGGTCTATTCTTTCAGCGAAGAATTCAGAAGACTGGGGCACGAGGTTTTAATCGTTACTCCGACCTTTCAGGGTATGCCGACAGAGGAGCCGGGCGTTATCCGTATTCCTGCCTTCCAAAAATTCAGCGGAACCATCTTCTCCGTTAACTTCCCGGCCTCACGGCTCTTAACGAAATTAATGAAAGAATTCTCGCCGGATATCGCGCACAGCCATTGCCCGTTCTTCATGGGAGATTTTGCGTTACGCCTTAGCCGACAGCACGCGATACCGCTTATATTTACTTATCACTGTATGTTTGAACAATATGTGCATGATTGGCCTGTTCAGAATGAGGGAGTAAAACGATTCATTGTAAAGCTTGCTGCCGGATATGCCAATATGGTCGATCGGGTGATCGTTCCCACTGAAAGCGTGCAGGAGATCCTGTTCAAAAGAGGCGTCAAGACTCCCATGGCGGTCGTTCCGACGGGGGTAGACGTAGAACGTTTTTCAAAGGGCAATGGAAATGCTTTTCGCCAGCAGAACCATATTCCTCTTGAGGCTAAAGTGATCGGCCACGCGGGGCGGCTGGCTCCGGAGAAGAACCTGGACTTCCTGATAAATTGTATGGTTGAAGCATTAAAGAAGGATCCGAAGGCCCATGCCCTTATCGTCGGCAAGGGCCCTGCCGAAAAGATGATCCAGGATACATTTAAAGAGGCCGGCCTTGAAGATAGATTGCACTTAGCCGGGGTCCTGCATTATCAGGAGCTGGTAGACGCGTATTTTGCCATGGATCTCTTCGCGTTCGCCTCATTAAGCGAAACTCAAGGCATTGTCCTCATTGAAGCCATGGCAGCAGGTGCTCCCGTGGTAGCGTTGGATGCGCCTGGAGCGCGAGACGTTGTAGAGGACCGTAAGAACGGGAGACTACTCAATGAGATGGATCAGCAGACTTATACCGATGCACTGCTTTCGGTTTTAAGCAGCTCTCCGGAAGAATCAAAAACCATGAAACAGGCCGCAAGGACTACGGCGCAGAAATTCACGATCAATGCTTCCGCTACACGCATGCTAGAGATCTATGAAGACGCAAGATCGAGAAAGTCTATTTCAGTAGGCAAGAAGAATAGCTCACAGTTTATGCTCCTATGGCGCGCTAAATCCGAGTGGGATATTTTCAGGAATTATTTTGGTTCCATTGCCACATCCGTATTCGAAGGAGATTTTAATAAGACAGAACCCAGGCAGATCGTTGACACAAACGGCGATCTCCCTAAGGGCGCGACACCTTCTCCTGCGGGAGAGAGCGAGCCTGACCGTTATGTGATGACAGAAGATGGTAAGCGCATTGCCTTTAATCATATCAGGGGAGGATTTTCCAAAGTAGTTATACTGGCACCAGGCTTTTACAATAATAAGGATACATATTTATTTAAAAAAATGGCCGAAGCATTCAGTAAAGAATACGATGTCATCGTATTCGATTTTAGGGGACATGGCAAGTCGAGCGACGTATTTACATGGACTGCACATGAGCAGAAAGACTTGCGCGCGGTCATCGCATACGCGAAAAGCGCTCACTATGAGAAGATCGGCGTAGTCGGTTTTTCACTGGGCGCCGCGATCGCGCTTATAGAAGCGAGCTGTAATCAAAGTATCGATAGCGTTATAGCTGTCAGCACCCCGTCAGGCCTAGGAAGCATCAATTACCATTTTTGGGAAAAAGATATGTGGGAAGACCTGAAGCTCAATTTCGGAATCAAGGGACGCGGGAAGGGCGTTAGAATGGGAAGCCCGTCTTTAACAAAGACCCGGCCCCGCGATATCGTTAATAAGATATCGCCCACGTCGGTCCTTTTCATCCATGGTGAAAAAGACTGGCTGGTGAAGATGAGCAATAGCCAGCTATTATTCGACAAGGCGAAGAATCCCAAGTCCCTGACAATCATTAAAGGCGGCGGACATGCGGAAAGGATATTTGACGTCTTCCCGGATCAATTTATGAAGATATGTTTGGACAGATTCAAGGAGACGCTAAAATGAAAGAAGAATTGGTTATACATAAGATGTTTGCTCAAGTCTCTTCTCAGTATTCAGACAGGGTATGCCTTCAAATCAAGAAAGGCCCCGACTGGGATAGATGGACATACGGGCAAATGGAAGATCTTTCTCTAAAAATAGGAGCATTTCTCATTAAGGCAGGCTTTAAAAAAGGTGACTTTGCGGCTATATGCCTGGAGAATAGGCCGGAGTGGGGAATAATCTATTTAGGCATAATGGCCGCGGGCCTAACTTGCGTTCCTTTTGATACGCAGTTGACCGGACAGGAAATAGAAAACCTCATCAATGACTGCGCCGCAAAGGTCATATTCGTCTCCAATGCTGTTTTTCAGGCAAAAAAAATCGATAAGATAAAAACCGGACTGAACAAGATCGTTATACTGGACCTGGATATCGAGAAAGAGAACCTCATAGGCCTGGCGCAGGTCAAGTCTACTTTGCGCGAAGGCGTCGCGTGGCCCGAGGTCCTTCCCGAAGATATCGCTTCGCTTATCTATACATCAGGCACCACCGGCGAGCCAAAAGGGGTAATGCTCACGCATAAAAATTTCTGCTCTAATTTTCAAAGTATCTACAAGCTGAAACTCTTCTCGGATAAGGATAACTTCATATCGATATTGCCACTGCACCATTGTTTCCCTTTCATAGTTACGCTGATCCTGCCTCTTTTTTGCCGGGCACGGGTCACGTATGCTTCAAGCCTTAAAACCGATGAATTACTGGCATCGATGAAGGAGGCAGGGGTAACGGTACTGGCGGGAGTGCCACAACTTTTTTATATGTTTTATACGCAAGCTACGGCCAAGATGAAGAAGATGCCGTTTTTGTTCAAGGTCCCTCTTTCAGGCCTGATAGGGCTATTGTGGCAGATAAGAAGGCTTAGCGGAATAAATTTAAACAAGCAGGTCCTGTCGAAGATACACCGGCCATTTGGCAAAACTTTAAGATTTTTTATCTCCGGCGGAGCCAAGTTAAATGAAGAAGCGGCGAGATTTCTCATGAAGATCGGTTTCACGATACTTGAAGGATACGGACTTACCGAAACATCGCCGGGCGTAGCCTTTAATCCATTGAGAAGGCAGAAGATCGGTTCTGTCGGCAAGGTGATCCCGGATGTAGAAGTGAAAATTGTCAATCCCGATCAAGCGGGTATGGGCGAAGTGATGATCAAGGGCCCAAACGTCATGAAAGGCTACTATAAACGGCCGGACGATACCGCGAGCGTCTTAAAAGACGGCTGGTTTTACTCCGGCGACCTGGGCCATATAGATAGGGACGGGTATCTTTATATTACCGGAAGGATAAAAGAGATGATCGTTTTAAGTTCCGGCAAAAAGATCTTTCCCGAAGAGATCGAATCCCACTATGCCAAGAGCCCCTACATCAAAGAGGTATGCGTTATCGGTATAGGCGAAGAGGGCGCCCAGAGCCTGTCCGCCGTGGTAGTGCCTGACGCTGACTATTGCCGCAAGGCCGGGGAGGGAGATATTCATAGTAAGCTTAAATGGGAGCTGGAAAACCTATCTAACAGCCTTGCTCCATACCAACGCATCAAGGGCTTTATTATTGTAAAGGAAAACATACCGCGCACGCGGTTGGGCAAGATAATAAGGTATGAGGTTAAGAAAAAATATCTGGATGAACTTAAGGGTATAAAGCCAAAAACGGAGCAAGGAGAGGGGGCCCCCGCTACGGATGAGGACCTTAAGATGCTCTCTTCCGACGTTGGCAGAAAGATAATCGAGGCCCTCGCTAAACACGCAAAGCTGGGAAGGCAGATCGCCCTGACCGACCATCTCGAGTTAGATCTCGGCATCGATTCACTAGGCCGCGTGGAACTGACGATGGCCTTAGAACAGGCGTTTAACAAGCATATCCCTGAGGAGGTATTGGCTAAGGCCTCCACTGTTAAAGAACTTATTCTCGAGATAGAAAAATTGGCCCCGGGCACAGAGGCTCGAAGCGAGGTGCCCGCCGGGCAGGCCAAGATCCAAACTTCATGGAGTGAGATCCTGAACAAAGAGCCGGTCAAGGAGATCATTAAAAAGTTGTATATAGCGCCCAACCTTGCGGCAATTTTAGGAACACTGCTATTCACCGGAACGTTACGTCTTGTTTTTAGAACGATCTGGCGGCTCAGGATACTTGGAACAGAAAATATCCCGATAAAGGGAAAGTGCATCCTGTGCGTTAACCACGGCAGCTACCTGGATGGTTTCATCGTTGCGGCCTCTATGCCGAGAGGCTTACGAAAGGACCTTTACCTCGTAGGCTTTGAGGCCTTCTTCGACCATTTCCTGATCAGGAATATCATAAAATATATCAAGGTCATTCCCATCGATCCGGGCGTACATTTCGTGGAAGCCATGCAGGCATCTTCTTATGTCCTTAAGAATAACAAGATGGTCTGTATCTTTCCGGAGGGAGAAAGAACCATAGATGGAGAAATTAAGGAATTCAAAAAAGGCGTCGGGATATTGGCAAAAGAACTGAATGTCCCGCTGGTACCCGTACGCATAAACGGTTCATACGAATCCTGGCCGAGGACAAAGCGGCTTCCGAGACCGCATCCGATTACGATAACATTTGGAAAGCCTTTTGATTCCGAAGGGCTTAAAAAAGAAGGGCTAAAATTAGGGGCCAAAGATGATTATGAGGCGATAGCCTTCGGCATAAGGGAAGAGGTCATAAAACTCAAGTGATTATACCCATGTACAATTGACCAACTTCCGGATTTCCCATATAGTACAAGTATAAAGATGAATGAGACGCGAGGGTCTGAGACATGAAAGATAAAAAGGGAATGGACAAATCAAAGATTGAGATAGCTTTAGAATATGGCAATAGCATTATCGCTACACTAAGAGAACCGTTCCTGGTGCTCGATAAAAACTTGCGCGTTATTTCCGCCAACCAATCTTTCTATAATACCTTTAAGGTCGCTAAAGAAGATACATTAGGCCGGCCGCTTACTGATTTAGGCAATAGGCAATGGGATATTCCAAGACTGCTTGTTCTCTTAAGGGAGATACTTCCGGAAAAAAAAGTTATAGAAAACTATGAAATCGAACACGAATTCGAGCAAATTGGACAGCGATGTATTAACCTGAATGTCTCTCAGCTGCGTATCCCCAAGAAAATAGCGGCAATAATAGCGGCAGGGGTAAGAGAAAAAACAAGAGAAGAAGCAGGGGAAGAAGATGAGGAAGAAGAGCTAATCCTCCTGGCCATTGAGGATATTACCGAGCGCAAGGAAATAGAAGCCGGGCTGGAAAAGACTCGAAAAGAACTGGCGGTTATTAAAAAGTCCGCAGATGAAGTCAGTGAATTCGCTGAGAGCGTTATCAACACTGTGCGTGAACCATTAATTTCTTTGGACAAAGATCTCAGGGTGGTCATGGTAAGCCGTTCCTTCTATGACTTTTTTAAGGTAAAACCTGAAGAGACCGTCGGGCAGCTTATCTATGACCTGGGCAATAAGCAGTGGAATATCCCCAAGCTGCGGGAACTGCTGGAAACCATACTTCCCCAAAAGACAACCTTTGATAACTACGAGGTTGAACACAATTTTGCTGCTATCGGCAGGCGTATAATGCTTTTAAATGCCAGGCAAATTGAACGGGGGATGGGTAAGGAGCGGGTCATCCTGCTGGCTATTGAAGATATCACCGAGCGTAAGGAGATAGAAGCTGGCCTGGAAAAGACCCGCAAAGAACTGGAAGTAACTAAAATATCCGAAGATGCGGCCCGCGAATACGCCGAGATCATCATCAACACCGTGCGTGAACCCTTAATAGTTCTAGATCAAGATTTAAGGGTAGTCACCGCCAGCCGCTCCTTCTATGAAGTCTTTAAGGTAAACACCGAAGAGACCGTGGGACAGCTTATCTATGACCTGGGCAATAAGCAGTGGAACATTCCCAAACTGCGGGAACTGCTGGAAAACATACTTCCCCAAGAAGCAACCCTTGATAACTACGAGGTTGAACACGATTTTTCTACCATCGGCATGCGCACAATGCTTTTGAATGCACGGCAGATTCAAAGAGTGCTGGGTAAGGAGCGAATCATCCTGCTGGCTATTGAAGACATCACCGAGCGTAAGGCGATAGAAAATGGGCTGGAAAAAATCCGCAAAGAACTGGAAGTAACTAAAATATCAGAAGATGCGGCCCGCGAATACGCCGAGAGCATCATCAACACCGTCCGTGAACCCTTAATCGCTCTAGATCAAGATTTAAGGGTAGTCACCGCCAGCCGCTCCTTCTGTGAAGTATTTAAGGTAAGCACCAAAGAGACCGTGGGACAGCTTATCTATGATCTGGGCAATAAGCAGTGGAACATTCCCAGGTTGCGGGAACTGCTGGAAACCATACTTCCCCAAAAGACAACCTTTGATAACTACGAGGTTGAACACGATTTTTCTACCATCGGCATGCGCACAATGCTTTTGAATGCCAGGCAAATTGAGCAAGGGACGGGTAAGGAGCGGATCATCCTGCTGGCTATTGAAGACATCACCGAGCGTAAGAAAGCGGAAGAAGCCACTAAAGAAGTCGCAGAAGCAAAATCAAAGTTTGCTTCTATGGTATCTCACGAACTCAGAAGCCCGCTGACAGTTATCAAGGAAAGCATCAATCTTGTTATGGAGGGGTTGGCAGGGGACGTAACGCTTGAGCAGAAGGATATTTTAGATACCGCAAAGAGCAATATCGACAGATTGGGCCGCCTGATAAATAACGTTTTGGATTTTCAGAAGATGGAAGCGGGGAAGACAGAGTTCGATATCAAGGAATATAATATAAATGAGGTAGTACTGGCAACGAGTAAGGGGATGAATTTTCTGGCGGAGGAGAAGGGCATGAGCTTCATAGTGAACATAGATGAGAGCCTGCCCAGGGCAAAGTTTGATAAAGACAAGATCATTCAGGTGCTCACCAATTTATTGAGTAACGCCGTAAAGTTCACAGAGAAAGGCAGTATATCCATTACTACTAAGAGTGGGGATAGTGTGCTGCATGTGATGGTGGAGGATACCGGACTTGGAATCCAGGCCACAGATATGCCCAAGCTTTTTCAGACATTCGAGCAATTGGGCGGGGGGCTTGGAAAAAAGACGGGCGGCACAGGTCTCGGGCTGGCCATATCTAAAGAGATAATTCAGGCGCATAACGGGAATATATGGGCGGAGTCGCAACCCGGTAAAGGTTCGATATTTCACTTTACCCTGCCCATAAAAGAAAGTAGAGGCTAAAGCATGGCACAGAAGATCCTGGTCGTCGATGATGAGCCGGATGTGTTAAAGATCATATTATTAAGATTAAAGAAGACCGGTTATGAGGTGACAGGCGCCAGAGACGGCCGGGAGGCGCTGGATCTGGCGCGCCAAATTATCCCTGACCTTATTATACTCGATTTCCATCTACCGGACATGAACGGTGATGTTGTTGCCGGAATTTTAAGAGGGGATAAGGATATGAAGCATATCCCTATAATCCTGATCTCTGCCACCGTCACATCTATTGACCAAAGAGCTAAGGAATGCGGCGCTAACGGGTGCATTGCCAAGCCATTCGAGCCTAAAGAATTAATAGACGCAGTAAAGAAGATACTGGGATAAAAAGGTCAAACGAGCGACATTAAATCAAAGGAGGCGGAATATGGGGACAAAAATTTTGGTAGTAGATGATGAGCATGATATACTGAAAATGCTTAGAATTCGTTTAGAAAAAAACGGGTATACGGTTATCACCGCGTCTAACGGGAATGAATGTATCGAAAAAGCTGTCGAGGAAAAGCCGAACGTCATACTGCTAGACGTGCTGTTGTCGGGGCAAAGCGGCTTTGAAGTGAGTAAGATGCTCAAAGCAAATGCTAAAACGAAAGACATACCTATTATTATGGTAACGGCACTGCTCGGAGAATCTGTGCAGCGGCACGGAATAGCGAGTGGAGCAGAATACTTAATAAGCAAACCATTTGACCCGGATGACCTTCTGTGGGAAATCGAAGACGTCTTAAAAAACAAAACAGTAAGCCTTGGGGTTCCGGAAGGCGCTAAAGAAAAGTAGCGCAGAAGAGCGGGAAATGAAACTCTTAATCATTGATGACGACCATGACCTTGTAAAGATGATGAAATGTCAATTTGTGAGTTCGGGTTATACGGTAGAGACAGCGTTTGCAGGCTACGAGGTGTTGGGATTGGTTAAGTCGGGATATGTTCCTGATGTCATTATCCTGGATCTATATCTGCCTGAAATAAGCGGAATAGAGCTCATAGCAACGCTTATAAACAGGTGGGAGTTTGCCAGGATTTATATTCACTCTGGACATACGGAGAACGCTAAAGCGTTTTCTCGTTCAGTATGCGGATGTTTTCATAAGGGAGTACATTCGGTGAAGGATATAATAAAAGCGATAGGGAGATGAATATATGAGAGTCATAAGAACAAAATGGATGTCAGGTTTTCTTATAATTATTCTTTCGATAGGCGCGCTGTCAATCCAGGGCTGCGCTACCATACGATCACGGAATGCGGTGCCGATGGATTTTGCCGGAAAAGTTACCGTTAACGGCATGCCGGATATCCGCTCTGATATCGACAATCCCGACCCGATCGTCATGCAGAAGAGCCTGATAGATTCATTTAAGCAGGAAGGCCCGGTTAACTTCCTGGGCATAAAGATCTATCCCGTGCTAGCTGTCTCAGGCGGCGGGGCTAACGGCGCTTATGGCGCAGGGCTCTTAAAAGGGTGGTCTAAGGAAGGTTCACGGCCGATCTTTAAAATAATTACAGGCGTCAGCAGCGGGTCGCTTATCGCTCTTTACGCGTTTCTAGGAAAAGATTACGATGACCAGCTCGAGAATTTCTTTACTACTATATCAACCAAAGATATAATGAGAAAAAATAACTTATTCAAAATTTTATTCGGAGACTCGCTTATGAGCTCCGCTCCTATGGTCAAAAAGATCTCATCCATTGTAGACGGAAAATTAATGGCGAAGGTTGCCGAGGAACATAAGCGCGGCCGCAGGCTATTCGTGGGGACCGTAAATCTTGATGCGCAGGAATTCGTCGTTTGGGACATGGGAGCGCTTGCGTGTAAGGGCGGCTCCGATTCGCTAAAGATGTTCCGGAAGATACTTCTGGCCTCAAGCTCCTTACCGATGACATTTTCCCCCGTAAATTTTAAAGTTTCTTCCGAGTCCGGCGAAGTTTATGATGAGATGCATGTGGATGGCGGTACCATGAGAGGGGTATTTTATATTGATCGATTAACAAAAAATATGGAAGGAGCTGCTAAGCTGTTCGGTATCGACCCCTCAAAATACAGGCCGCAAATCTATGTTTTAAGTAATTCTTATATGTCGCCGAACAGGCAACAGGTAAAAGACAGCCTGGTAGATATAAGCATACGTTCTCTTGACACGGTGGTGGCAGCCGCAAATAACGGAGATATTTACAGGCTCTATGCCACTGCTAAAAGAAGAGGCCTGGATTTTAATTTAGCATATATTCCAGCCGATTTTAAACCTCATCCGAAAGAGTTATTCGATAAACAAGAAATGCAGAGGCTCTTCAAGCGCGGATATGATGACGCGGTGAACGGGTACAAGTGGCATAAGACGCCGCCCGGATACGCAGCGGAGGATGAAGGCCCGGAAAAAACCGAATGAAAAAATATATTACGTCAATCCGCACTTATTGAAATAGCAGCGGAACTGTAATATAATTAAAGAGGAGGAGGATGTATGACAGGAATAGTTGCGCTTATAGTTTTGGTTCTGGATATTATTGCCATTGTCGATATCCTGAAAAGCTCTGCGGATACAGGCAATAAAGCATTATGGCTCATTCTGATAATCGTTTTACCTGTTATCGGCATGGTTCTCTATTTTCTACTTGGCAAGAAGAAATAGCTTTAATCGGCTAAAGTTCATGAAAAAAAGGAGGATGAAAATGAAAAAATATATCGGAATTTGCAGCCTGATAATGCTGGCGATGCTAGTTGTCAGCTCGATAAATCCCGCAGACTGTTTTGCGTGGAGGCAGAAATATCAACAAGAATTAACCGATAACCCAAAACTTGGCGAAGCAAATGAGCTTTATAAAAAAGCCATACCATGGATTGAGAATGGTGACGGCGTGCACCAACCTCAGAGGGCAGCGGAGTTTTATGCCACCGCGGAATCGTATCTGGAAAGCGCCATCTTCACGCTGAAAGAGCTCGGAAATAAGTACGCCATTGACGTTACCAAGGAGATCACATTTTGCGAAAAGCTACAGAGAGAGACGCATTCGAAGCAAGGAGATGCGAAGAGAGAATCAAAATTAAGATAAATCCCAGCTACATATGAAAAAGATATTTCTAATACTAATTTTATCTTTACTTTGCGCGGTAGCCATAAGAGACTTTCTACGCGCTGAAGACGTGAAGATTAAAGTAGCGGATAAAGAAGTGACGGCTAAGATCATGTCTAAGTCGGAAGCTGAGTTAAGATCATCCATGAGAACGCTATGGGAGTCACGCGCAACTTTATCACGAGCTTACATTGTAAGCGAAATGAATGATTCGACAGATACGGATCAGGCCAGAGATAAACTCCTTAAGAATGCGAGTAATCTCGGAGACACAATTAAGCCATATTACGGAGGTTGGGCAAGTGCCATTTTGACCGGTTATCTTAAAAATGATGTGAAGCTTACTGAAAAAGTTATTAAAGCCGTCAAGGCAGGCAAGGAAGAGGCTCTGGATCTGATTAAGAAGGCCAAAGAAGAAGCTCTTGGTCTGACTGAGAAGGCCAAAGGAGAAGCCCTGGGACTAACTGAGAAGGCCAAAGGAGAAGCTCTTGGTCTGACTGAGAAGGCCAAAGGAGATGAGAAGGCCAAAGGAGAAGCCCTGGGACTAACTGAGAAGGCCAAAGGAGAAGCTCTTGGTCTGACTGAGAAGGCCAAAGGAGAAGCCCTGGGACTAACTGAGAAGGCCAAAGGAGAAGCTCTTGGTCTGACTGAGAAAGGCAATAAAGAAGCTCTGGGACTAACTGAGAAGGCCAAGGAAGAAGCTCTTGGTCTGACTGAGAAGGCCAAGGAAGAAGCCCTGGATCTGAATGAGAAGGCCAAGGAAAAAGCCCTGGGACTGACTGAAAAAGGCGATAAAGAAGCCCTGGATATGACTGAGAAGGCCAAAGAAGAAGCTCTTGGACTGACTGAAAAGGCTAAGGAAAAAGCCCTGGATATGACTGAGAAGGCCAAGGAAGAAGCTCTGGGACTGACTGAAAAAAGCGATAAAGAAGCCCTGGATCTGAATGAGAAGGCCAAGGAAAAAGCCCTGGATATGACTGAGAAGGCCAAAGGAGAAGCCCTGGGACTGACTGAGAAGGCCAAGGAAAAAGCCCTGGATATGACTGAGAAGGCCAAGGAAAAAGCCCTGGATCTGAGTGAGAAAGGCAATAAAGAAGCCCTGGATATGACTGAGAAGGCCAAGGAAAAAGCCCTGGGACTGAGTGAGAAGGCCAAGGAAAAAGCCCTGGGACTGACTGAAAAAGGCAATAAAGAAACTACTGAGAAGGCCAAGGAAAAAGCCCTGGGACTGACTGAGAAGGCCAAGGAAAAAGCCCTGGATCTGACTGAGAAAAGCAATAAAAAAACCCTGGATCTAACTGAGAAAGGCAATAAAGAGGCCCTGGATCTGAATGAGAAGGCCAAGGAAATGGCCATGGATCTGATTAAGAAGGCCAAGGAAATGGCCATGGATCTGATTAAGAAGGCCAAGGAAATGGCCATGGAGATGACTGAGAAGGCCAGGAAAGAAGCGCTGGAACGGGCCAAGAAGTCCAAAGAAGAAGCGCTGGAACGGGCCAAGAAAGAATGGTATGAGAATGCGCGCGGCTTGGCGGGTTTCTTCTCCATCCCGCATAACCAGACCAAGAAAGATTTGACAGATCTGTTATATAAGCACTTGGATCTTACCTGGAGCGATATCGAAGCTATACTTACAAAAGATGGGATAAAGGACTTGGACTATTACGAAAAAGACCGTGCCCACATGGTAATGTTTTCAGGTATGTTGGTGGATGGTCTTGTAAAACAATTCCCTAAAAAATTTAAGGAATGAAAATCGGCGTTAAAAGATAATAAACGGGAGGAAAAAGATGAAAAAAATAGTATTCGCAGGTTCGATCGTTGCGTGCGCGGCTATCATAATAGTTTCATTTTTCATGCCTTGGGCCAGGGCGTCGGTTAATGCGACTAAAGTAGCGAAGAATCTGGCAGATTCCGCAAGCGGCAAGCTCCAGAATACGTCTTTTGCCGGGAAGTTTGTCAAAGAATTCGACAAGGCAACGAATGCCATAGGTAATCTCGGTGACATAGAGGTGAAGACCACAGTAAGCGGTTATGATATTCCGACCCTGATAAACAAGAAATCTTCAAATATAGCCATTCAGCTTGCGCAGATACTCTTCAAAGATGCCAAGGACCTGGATAAGAAGAGCATGCTGGTTTATCTTCTGCCGTTATTTGCGATAGTATGCATTATCCTGGCCGTAATAGGCTTTAAATATAAAGTATCGGCTATAGCGACAGCCCTTATTGGAGGAGCCATAGGTATTGGCGGGCTATACAAATTAATGTCGACGGATCTTTCCAAGCTTCCCGTCCAGATCGCAATCGAAAATGGACTATGGCAGACTATGTACGGATATCTCCTGATATGCATCTTAAGTATAGCCTGGCTCATTATGAAACCGAAAGAATAAAACAAATAAGTAAAATCCAAATAAAATATATTTGTAGAAATATCCGGCATTTGTGCGTATAATTACATATAATTAAGCAGCCTCCCGCCCTTACCGATGACGCTATGGGCCCGGGGACAGAGACGTCCTAAAATAGCCAATGGAGGCATATATTTTTTTGCATTGGTGAGCCTTAAAAACAGGCAAATGATGCAAAAAAAATAACAAACAAGGGGAGGATCTATGAACCTGCGTTGTCCGGGTGGAAACGATGCAAGCCGCACGTTCAACCGCTCAAAGAACGTCGTGCCAAGTTCAGGTCTATGTTCAAGATGCCTTGAAGCATGCCGCGGAAATTGCGAAGTATTTAAGTCCTCGTTCAGAGGCAGGGAAGTTATCTACCCCGGGCCCTTCGGTGAAATGACAGCGGGCGGGGACAAGGATTATCCGGTAGATTATTC
Organism: Candidatus Omnitrophota bacterium; assembly: GCA_026387175.1. Classification (NCBI taxonomy): domain Bacteria; kingdom Pseudomonadati; phylum Candidatus Omnitrophota; species Candidatus Omnitrophota bacterium. The sequence continues at coordinate 60,626 of JAPLME010000007.1, read as the reverse complement.
ACATCTAAATATTCAGGGATACGCCTCCGGCGCAAAAGGGCTGCCTAAAGGCGTGGAAGGTAATCCTGATACGGCCACCTTTCCTTCAGTAAACACTGAGACAGAGTACGGCTGGGACAAAAAAGTGAAGATGCGCCTTCCGATCTTCACCGGCGCGCTCGGCTCGACCGAGATAGCGAGGAAGAACTGGGAACATTTCGCCGTCGGAGCCGCTATTTCCGGCGTTACGCTTGTATGCGGTGAAAACGTCTGCGGGATCGACCCTAAGCTGGAGCTCGACTCAAAAGGCAAGATCACAAGCGCGCCGGATATGGACAGGCGCATAGAGCTGTACAGACGGTTCCAGGAAGGCTATGGCGAAATACTCGTTCAGATGAACGTCGAGGATACGAGACTGGGGGTCGCCGAATACGTCCACAAAAAGCATAAGCTCGACACTATAGAGCTTAAGTGGGGACAGGGAGCGAAGTGCATCGGCGGTGAGATCAAAGTCAATTCGCTCGACAGAGCAAAAGAGCTTAAGAAGCGCGGTTATATCGTTACTCCCGACCCGACCGTGCATTCGAACCAGATGGCATTCAAGGACGGCGCCATAAAAGAGTTCGAGAGGCATTCAAGACTCGGGTTCGTTTCTTATGACGGGTTCATGGATGAGGTCAAACGATTAAGAAATATAGGATTCAAACGCATCACGCTTAAGACCGGCGCCTACTCGATGGTAGAACTCGCGCAGGCCATTAAATTCTCGTCCGAGGCGAAGATCGACCTTCTGACGATAGACGGCTCTTCCGGCGGAACGGGCATGAGCCCCTGGAGGATGATGCAGGAATGGGGAATACCGACATTCTATCTGCAGTCTCTCGCATATGAGTTCTGCGAAAAGCTGTCGAAGAAGAAGGCGAGGATCCCCAGCATAGCTATCGCCGGCGGATTCGCCCTCGAGGATCATGTATTCAAAGTGCTCGCGATGGGCGCGCCTTACGTGAAAGCCGTCTGCATGGGCAGGGCTCTGATGATCCCCGGCTTCGTCGGAAAGAATATCGAAACCTGGATCAAAGACGGTAAACTGCCGCCGAACATTGCGGAGTTTGGAATGAAACCGGAAGAGATCTTCGTAACATACGACGAGCTTAAAGAAAAGTATGGCAGCGACATGAAGGACATACCTCTCGGAGCGGTCGGAATTTACACGTTCTCTCAGCGGATAAAGGTGGGCCTGCAGCAGCTTATGGCAGGGTCGAGAAACTTCTCGTTAAACACGATATCGAGAAAAGACCTGATGGCCCTGACGGAAGAAGCCGCAAAAGTCTCCGGCATCTCTTGTGTTATGGATGCCTACAGGAAAGAGGCTGAAATGGTTCTGGATGGGAAGACATCGAAGCAATCGAAAACTTCCTTGACACGAACCAGGGTTATGGTATAATCCGCTGTAGGTAGCTCAGCGTAGAATACCTCAAAAAACAAGGACGTTTTGAAGCCGTACTATCGGCGCTCAAAGCGTCCTTGTTGTTTTTAATAAAAGAGGAGAGCATGACAAAATATATATTCACCACTGGCGGTGTGATTTCGAGTCTAGGTAAAGGAATCGCCTCAGCGTCTATAGCCAAGATTTTGGAGTCAAGAGGCCTTAAAGTCTCTCTCATTAAGCTCGATCCTTATATAAACGTAGACCCCGGCACCATGAATCCGTATCAGCATGGAGAGGTCTACGTCACGGAAGACGGCGCCGAGACGGATCTCGATCTCGGCCATTATGAACGTTTCACAAGCGCTCAGATGACAAAATTTAATAACGTCACCACCGGCCAGGTTTACAATACTGTAATACTCAAAGAGAGGCGCGGAGACTACCTCGGCAAGACCATCCAGGTCATTCCGCATATAACCGACGAAATAAAGGAACGGATAAAGAAAGCGGCTCAGGTATCTGACGCTGATATTTTAATAGTGGAGATAGGCGGCACCGTCGGTGACATCGAAAGCCTTCCGTTCCTGGAAGCCGCCAGACAATTCCGCCTCGATGTCGGTTATAATAACGCTCTATATATACACCTGACGCTGATCCCATATGTGCGCTCGGCCGGCGAAATAAAGACAAAACCCACTCAGCACTCTGTAGGTAAACTACGCGAAATAGGCATACAGCCAGACGTCTTGCTGTGCCGCACGGAAAAACCGCTTTCCGACGACATAAAAGATAAGATATCTCTATTCTGCAATGTCCGCAAAGGGGCTGTCATCGAGGCGCCTGACGCCGAAACGATATATGAAGTGCCCCTGATATTCAAGGACCAGGGGCTTGACAAGATACTGCTGAACCACTTCAATATCAAATGCAAATCCACTAACCTTAAGAAGTGGCGCACAATGGTTGTGGACAGGATCCTGAAACCAAAAGAGAAGGTGACCGTTGCCGTGGTAGGTAAGTATATTGGTTTGCAGGATGCCTACAAATCCATTTATGAATCTCTCGTACACGCGGGTATATCTAATAACACTAAGGTGATCATAAAAAAGGTTGACTCTGAAGATGTAGAGAGAATTGGAGCGGACAGGCTGCTTGGCGGCGTATCCGGTATACTTGTGCCGGGGGGCTTCGGCTACCGCGGTATAGAAGGCAAGATCAAAACCATAAAATACGCCAGAGAGCACAAAATACCATTCTTCGGGCTGTGTCTGGGAATGCAGTGCGCGGTGATAGAATTCGCGCGAAACAAGTGCGGCCTGAAAAGCGCCAATTCCACCGAATTCGAACCGGACACAAAAGATCCTGTGATCAGCTTGCTCGAGGAGCAGAAGGGCATAAAAGACATGGGCGGAACCATGAGATTGGGCGTCTACCCGTGCGAGATAAAGAGGCCTTCCGCCGCATTCAAAGCATACGGTAAGGACCTCGTCCTGGAGCGCCACCGCCATAGATATGAGTTCAATAATAAATACAGGGATCTCTTCTCCAAAAACGGCATGGTCTTCTCCGGCATATATCCGAATAAGAATCTCGTAGAGATGGTCGAGATAAAAGGCCATCCTTACTTTATAGCCGTCCAGTACCACCCTGAATTCAAGTCAAAGCCGGATAGGCCGCATCCGCTATTCCGCGACTTCATCAAAGCCGCGCTCAAAAAATAGCCCGCTCGATTTGTGCTTTGACTTTTACCAGCCGGTAATATATAATCGCTGAAATAAGGCAGGAGTGTGAGATGGAAGCTATATTAGCTTTAGAGGACGGCCGTATATTCAAGGGCCAATCTTTCGGCGCCAAAGGCGAAAGTTACGGCGAAGTCGTCTTTAATACCAGCATGGCCGGTTACCAGGAAGTGCTGACAGATCCATCTTACAAAGGCCAGATCGTCACGATGACGTATCCGCTGATAGGTAATTACGGCATCAATGATGAAGACTCCGAATCCCGCAAACCGTTCCTTGAAGGCTTCGTAGTAAAAGAGTGTTCGAAGATCGCATCTAACTGGCGCAGTAAAAAGACGCTCGGGGACTACCTCAAAGACAACAACATTCTGGGCATAGAAGGCATCGATACGCGCAGCCTTACTATGCATATAAGGCAATCCGGCGCCATGAAGGCGGTCCTGTCCACCGAAGACCTGAATGAAACAAATCTCATTAAAAAGGCAAAGGCATCGCCGGGGCTCGTCGGTATAGACCTGATAAAAGAAGTTATCCCATCTAAGCCTTACGAGTGGAACGCCAAAGGGCGCTTTAAAGTCATCGTTCTCGACTGCGGAGCCAAATTTAATATAATGCGCGAGCTTGCGCGTAATGACTGCAAAGTAACGGTAGTCCCCGCCACTACGAGCGCAAAAGAGATATTGGACCTGAAGCCTCACGGCATAATGCTGTCTAACGGCCCCGGCGATCCCGGAGCGCTTCCTTACATTGTAAAGACAGTACAGGGCCTGATCGGTAAATTGCCGATCTTCGGAATATGCCTCGGACACCAGATGCTCGGCCAGGCATTCGGCGGAAAGACCTACAAGTTAAAATTCGGGCACCATGGGGGAAATCAGCCGGTCAAGGACCTGAAGACCGGCAAGGTAGCCATCACCGTCCAAAACCACGGATTCTGCGTCGATATCAACACATTGAATACAAAAGAGCTCGAGATCACGCATATAAACCTGAACGATGAGACTCTTGAAGGCATCAGACATAAGAAACTCCCGATATTTTCTGTACAGTTTCACCCGGAGGCGTGCCCGGGCCCCAAGGACGCTGAATACCTGTTCGGAAGATTCGTAGAATTGATGAAGAAGAACTGATATGCCAAAACGCACAGACCTGAAAAAGATATTGATAATAGGCTCCGGCCCCATAGTGATAGGGCAGGCCTGCGAGTTCGACTATTCCGGCTCACAGGCCTGTAAGGTCCTGAGGCAGGAAGGTTACAAAGTGATCCTGATAAATTCTAACCCCGCGACTATCATGACGGATCCCGAGCTTGCGGATAAAACTTACATCGAACCGATCACCGTGGACGCGATAAGGAAGATCATCGAAAGAGAGCGGCCCGACGCTCTTCTTCCGACTCTGGGCGGACAGACAGCGTTGAACGTCGCAGTGGGGCTTGATAAAGCCGGAGTTTTGAAAAAATACAGGGTCACTATGATAGGTGCCAATATAAAAGCGATAAAGAAGGCGGAAGACAGGCATCTCTTTAAAGAGGCCATGCAGAAGATAGGGCTGGACCTTCCGGAGAGCGGTAAGGCCTATAACCTTAATGAGGCGATCTCGGTCGCCGAAAAGATCGGTTTTCCTATAATAATAAGGCCGAGCTTCACTCTGGGCGGAACGGGCGGGGCTGTCGCTTATAACATGGAAGAGTTCAGGGAACTGGCGAAGATAGGGCTGGACTCCAGCATGATAAGCGAAGTGCTCATCGAGGAATCCGTGATCGGCTGGAAAGAGTTTGAGCTCGAGGTCATGAGAGACAAGAAGGATAATGTCGTCGTCATATGCTCTATAGAGAACTTTGATCCTATGGGCGTGCATACCGGAGATTCGATAACTGTCGCGCCGGCCCAAACGTTGACCGACAAGGAATACCAGGTCATGAGGAACGCGGCAATAGCCTGCATAAGGGAGATAGGCGTCGAAACCGGCGGATCCAACATACAGTTTGCCATAAACCCCGATAACGGACGTATGGTCGTAATAGAGATGAACCCCCGCGTTTCAAGAAGCTCAGCGCTGGCCTCAAAGGCAACGGGCTTTCCCATAGCGAAGATCGCGGCTAAGCTCGCGGTCGGATACACGCTCGATGAGATACCTAACGATATCACTAAAGAGACTCCCGCATGTTTTGAACCGTCGATCGATTACTGCGTCGTGAAGATACCGCGCTTCACTTTCGAAAAGTTCCCTGCGGCCGATCCGACGCTAACTATATCGATGAAATCCGTAGGGGAGGCGATGTCGATCGGCAGGACCTTCAAGGAGTCCCTGCAGAAGGGCCTGAGATCTCTTGAAATAAAGAAGAGCGGTCTTGAAAGCCTGCTCTTTAAAAATTATCCTCGGGAGATAAAGGCCGACGACGACACATTGAACATCATCTATGAAAAGCTGAGAAAACCCAACTGCGACAGGATATTCTATATCGGGGATGCCATAAGAGCCGGAGTGTCTATAGACAAGATCTATGAGTTGACCTGTATCGACAGGTGGTTCCTGTATAACATAAAAGAGATAATTGAACTCGAAAAAGAGATCACCCGGAAAGGGAGCCCCATCACCGCAAAACTGCTAAAGACAGCAAAAGAGTTCGGTTTCAGCGACCGCCAGATAGCGCTCCTGACCGGAGTTACCGAGGATGAGATCTCCGCCTTGAGAAAGACCCACAACATTAAACCGGACTATAAGCTGGTCGACACCTGCGCTGCGGAATTTCAGGCATACACGCCGTACTATTACTCCACCTACGACAGTCAGTAATAAGGTCTCTAAAGGCTTATGAGCATAATAACTCTTTTGCTGAAGTATCTCGAGCCCAGACGAATCGTCTTCGAGGCATCGACAGAAGATCCGCTTAAAGCCCAGGAAAAGACCCTCCTGAAATACCTGCGGCGCAATAAGGATACGGAGTACGGCCGTAAATATAATTTCGGTGCGATACGATCGATAGATGATTACAGGCGCTTGGTGCCGATCAATACCTACGAGGCCATCCGCCCGTACGTCGATAAGATCGCTTCGGGCGAGCAGAATATCCTCACCAAAGATAAAGTCGAATTCTTTGGCGCTACAAGCGGCACCACAGATAAACCAAAACTGATCCCCACAACAGGTTATTCGGAAAAGATCAAGAATGCCCTCCTGGACCTATGGAGCTACTACATATCCCGCGACCATCCTGGTGTACTCGATGGTAAGATACTCGCCATCGTAAGCCCGGAGACCGAAGGTGCTACGGAAGCCGGTATTCCGTTCGGCGCCGAGAGCGGTTACAGCTACCGGGCCCTGCCGAAACTCATCATAGAGCTATACTCGCTTCCTTACGAGGTATTCGAGATAGAGAACTATGAGGCCCGCCATTACACTATGCTCAGAATAAGCATAGAACAGAATATCACCAATATCGCGACGCTTAACCCGAATACGATAGTTCTGCTCATGCGCAAGATAGAGAAGTGGCAGGATCTGATAATAGACGACATATCTCTCGGCAAGCTTTCCGAAAAGTTTGAAATATCACCAGAGATCCGCGCGATACTCGAGAAGTCCTTTAAGCCCAATTCCAAAAAGGCGGACGAGCTGAAAAAGATACTGAAAGACCGCGGAAGGCTCCTGCCAAAGGACTTCTGGCCAAACATGGAGCTTATCGAGTGCTGGCAGGGCGGCATGATGAAATTATACCTGAAAGAACTCGAGGACTATTTTGGCGCAATACCTAAACGCGACATCGGCTGCGTATCTACGGAAGCCAGGAGCTCCATACCTATAAGCGACGATACATCAAGCGGCGTCCTGGCGATCCGGACTAATTTTTATGAGTTCATTCCGAAAGAAGATATAACCAATAAAAAAAAGCGCACCCTTCTCTGCAATGAACTCGAAATGGGCAGGGAATATTTTATAATAGTCACTACCGCCGGCGGGCTATATAGATATAATATAGACGATATAATAAAGGTCACCGGTTTCTTTAAGCAAACCCCCATGATAGAGTTTGTCCAGAAGGGCCTCGGCGCTACATCGCTTGCCGGCGAGAAGCTCTACGAGTCGCATGTGAGCGAGGCAATGACGAAAGTCCTGGAAAAAGAGAAGATCCGCATGGTATTTTTCTGCGCAGTCGCAAAGCCTCTGGAAGGGCCGCGCTATACGTTTATGGTGGAATTTTCCGACCCTCAGCCGGCGGATAAAGATACTATAAGGATCCTCGTATCAATAGAAGAAGCCCTTCGAAAGCAAAACAGGGAATACGATTATGTCCGACAGGCCCAGCTATTAGACTCTCCCGTAATGAAAATTCTGAAACCGGGTTCATTTGAAGATTATCGCGCCAGAAAAACGGCCAAGAGCGCAGCAGGCGAAGGACAGTTCAAGGCTCCTGAGTTAACCGCAGACGCCGATTTTGAAAATAACTTCATTATTGAAAAAACCGTAAATTTACCGAGATGAAGATAGGCTCCTGCGATATCCGCACCAAAGCGCTGCTCGCGCCCATGTCGGGCTGCACAGACCTGCCGTTCAGGCTGATAGCCCGCGAGCATGGCGCAAAGTTCTGTTTCTTCGAAATGATCGACGCGCATTCAGTTACTCACCACCGCCAGAAAACATTCGCGATGCTTAAGACTATTGAGCAAGACCAGCCCATAGCCCTGCAGCTTCTTGGTAATGACCCGCGGATAATATTAAGCGCGGCAAAGACAGTGCTCCCATTTACGAAAGCGGCGTTTCTTGATATAAACGCCGCATGTCCGGTAAAGAAAGTAATGAAGAAGAAGGCGGGCGCGTATCTATTGAAAAATGGGGACATGCTTTGTGAAACGATAAAACTGCTGGCGTCATCCCTGAAGCTGCCCATCACCGTCAAGATGAGGCTGGGCCATGAAAAAGAGACCCTCGCCGATATCACACATCTCGCAAAACGATGCGAATCAAGCGGCGCTTCGGCGATATTCATACATGGCAGGACAAGACTGCAGCATTACGCCGGGACGGTTAATTATGAGGCCATACACGCGATAAAAGACTCGGTGAAGATACCCGTTATCGGAAGCGGCGACGTGCTCTCGGCCCAGTTAGCAAAGAAGATGTTCGACGAAACGTCTTGCGACGCAATACTCGTGGCCAGAGGCGCCCTCGGGAACCCCTGGATATTCAACGAAATTGGGGAATATATGAAAGACGGTACTTTGCCAAGGCAGAAAGATCTGTCGACAATAAAAACGGTCGCCAAACGCCATCTTTCTTACATGTATAAGTATATGGAATGCAGCGATCCGGGAAAGGTGGGCGTAATGAGAAAGACCGCCCTGTGGTATTTAAGATCGTTTCCGGGCGCCAGGAGTATGCGCGGAGAGATATCTCTTGTAAGAAGCTACGAAAAGATGTTAGAATTAATCGATTCTTTTAACTGATATTATGAAATCCTATACCGAATATATTCAATTAAACACAAAAAACCGGCGGGAAATAGTAAATATTAACTCTCAGGTCGAGGACGCCGTCAAAAAAAGCGGCGTGAAAGAGGGCCTCTGCCTGGTAAACGCGATGCATATAACCTCAAGCGTCTTTATAAACGACAATGAGCCGGGACTGCATAAGGACTTCCTGCTATGGCTGGAGAAACTGGCGCCATACGGAAAAGATAAATATAGCCATAATCTGATGGGCGAGGATAACGGCGACGCGCACCTGAAGAGGACCATCATGGGCAGGGAAGTCGTTGTGGCGATAACCGGAGGGCAGCTTGACTTCGGGCCGTGGGAGCGGATATTTTACGGCGAATTTGACGGACAACGCCGTAAACGCGTCCTGGTAAAGATAATAGGGGAATAATAAAGGTGCTGTCATTTTTCGTAAAGTGGCTCGTGAATATCATCGCTCTCTTTGTCGTGATACATACAATAGCGGGCGTAAGCGCGGCCAACTCCAATGTAGTGATCATTGCCGCTCTGGTCATAGGGCTCTTAAACGCGTTTCTAAGGCCCGTCCTGATACTGCTGACACTGCCGTTCACGATATTTTCACTCGGTTTATTCACGCTCATCATAAACGCATTCATGTTTTATCTTGCCTCAAAATTCGTAATCGGTTTCACCGTGGCAAGTTTCTGGAGCGCGTTCATGGCCGCGTTATTGTTCAGCATCTTAAGCTTCATCCTGAGCCTCATACTCGTTCCCAATACCAACACTAGCCTGAAATTTAATATCCTGAAAAATAGCGAAAGGCCCCGCAAGACTTATGATGATGTTATTGACGTCGAAGGCCAGGTAGTAGATAAAGATCAAGACAAGGAGGAGCATAAGTGAATAAAAATTTAAAGATCGCGCTCGTAACCACACTGGTCATAATGGGCATATTCTTCATCTATCGTACCCTGTTCATAAGAACAGTAAACTACAACATCGGGGGCATCGACATACCGGCCAGATATAATATACTCACCGGTAAAGCCGTCCCGATCACCGCATACAAAGGAAAAACAATAAATAAGACCGTCACGGATCGAAAGAGCGACAGGATCGGCCTGGAATCGAATGATGTCACAGCGGCTCATTTTAGATGGGCGCTTTTCGAGGAATGGGTCAATAGCCGGCCTCAATATAAAGGGTGGGAATCAAATCCTGAGATTTTCAAAAAAGCGAATGAAGATTTTAAGAATAGCGTCCAGGCAAATGTCAAAGTGATAAAATGACCCCGGATAAAACCGGTTTCGATAACGAAAAGTACCTAAGAGAACAGACCGCCGCGATACTGGATCGTGTCAAAAAATTTGGCAATAAACTCTATCTGGAGTTCGGCGGAAAGCTCTGCTTCGACTATCACGCCGCGCGCGTCCTGCCGGGTTACGATCCGAACGTCAAGATAAGGCTCCTGCAGGCCCTTAAGGATAAAATCGAGATAGTGCTGGCGATATTCGCCGGCGATATCGAAAAGGGAAGGGTGAGGGGGGACTTCGGTATAACATACGACGCCGCCACATTTAAACTTATCGACGATCTCAGAAGATGGGGGCTCGACATATCTTCGGTGGTCATCACGCGGTTTACGAATCAGCCGTCCGCGATTATATTTAGGAATAAGCTTGAGCGCCGCGGCGTTACGGTATACCTCCACTATCCCATAGAGGGGTATTCCACAAACACCGATCATGTGGCGAGCGACAACGGATTCGGCAAAAACGATTATATAGAGACCAATAAACCGATAGTGGTCGTCACCGCTCCCGGACCGAATAGCGGGAAGCTGTCCGTCTGCCTTTCGCAGCTGTATCATGAACACAGGCGCGGCATCAATGCCGGCTACGCAAAATTCGAGACATTCCCTATATGGAACCTGCCGCTGAAACACCCTGTTAATGTCGCCTATGAAGCCGCGACCGCGGATATCCTCGATTTTAATCTGGTCGACCCGTTCCATTTATCGAAATACGGTGAAACGGCTATAAATTACAACCGCGACGTCGACAGTTTTCCGATATTGAAACTGATGCTTATGAAGATCGTGGATAAGGCCGCGGCCCTTCCGATGTACAATTCGCCCACAGATATGGGCGTGAACAGGGCGGGCTACGGAATAGTGAATGATGCCATAGTGCAAAATGCCGCAAAACAAGAGCTCATAAGAAGATACTTTCGTTACAATCAGGAGTATGTCCTTGGCATAGAGAGCAAGGAGACCGTGACCAGAGTCAAGATGCTGATGGAGGAGATGGATGTAAAGGTTACAGACCGCTCCGTTGTTGCGCATGCCAGGAAGACCGCGGATGAAGCGGAATCGAGCGGCAAGGGTTTTGATGGAATATACTGCGGTGCGGCGCTTGAACTGGAGGACGGGAGAATTGTCACGGGAAAAAACTCAAAGCTTATGCATGCGGCCTCCAGCCTCATCCTTAACGCCGTTAAGATAATTGCTAAAATACCGGATGAGATACTCCTGATATCTCCGCAGATCATTAAACAGATTGCAGTTCTTAAAGAGGATATCTTGAAAGGGAATCCGGAGAGCCTGGATCTCGAAGAGATACTGATCGCGCTATCCATAAGCGCCACCACCAATCACACCGCCGAGATAGCCATGAAGAAGCTGAGCGGACTGCGCGACTGTGAGATGCATATGACCCATATCGCCACCCCGGGCGATGAAGTCGGATTAAAGATGATAGGCTTAAACGTAACCACCGATGGCAAGTTTTCCTCGCATAATCTATTCGTAACGTAGTTAATGTTTGATGAACCCTAAAAACATAAAGAATACCCCCGCTAAGCCCGCTCCAGTTAAAAAACCAATAATATTGGCTTCCATTGCCCTTATAATAATCCTGGGTATCGCGGTTTACGCCAACTCTCTAAACGGCAAGTTTGTTTACGATGATCATATCTTGGTGAAGGACAACGCGCTCATTAGAGAATGGCCAATCAGCCTTAAGTTGTTCACCACGGGCTTCGGAATATCCGGCTACATGAAATCCTCTTTCTACCGCCCCTTGCAGATGATCACCTATGCTATGAACTACCACTCATGGAAGTTAAGCGTAATCGGATATCATCTCACCAGCATACTTCTGCATATCCTTGTAGCATTATGCATCTACTGGCTCATCGACATCCTGTTTAACGATAAGACCCTTTCATTTCTCACCGCCATTTTTTTCGTAGTTCACCCCCTACATACAGGGGTAGTCAATTACATATCAAGCCGCGCCGACCCCATGTACCTATTCTTCATGCTCATCTCTTTGATATTCTACATCAAATCCTCAAGAGCCAATAACGCGATACACTACATCATCATGGCATCAAGCTATTTATTGGCGCTCCTTTCAAAAGAGAACAGCCTCATCCTCCCAGCTTTAATACTCCTCTATCACTATACCTTCAAGGAGAAGATAAGATTAAAAGAGTTTCTCTCCATATCAGGCATAACGTTTATTTACATACTATTAAGAGTGACTGTTTTAAAATATTTAATGACCGGCTCCATATCTAACAGCACTCTACTTCAGAGGATTCCCGGCTTCTTCGCTGCTATAACTGACTACATAAAACTACCCTTCTTACCCATTGGCCTGCACATGGAATACGGAGCCCCCATATTCAGCTTTATAGACCCTAAAGTGATATGCGGCATAGCCATACTAATCACGTTGATATTCCTCGCCGTAAAGACAGTGAAAACAAATAGACTGACATCATTCTCAATATTGTGGTTTCTCGTAACACTTATTCCCGTATCCAACCTCTATCCGATAAATGCCTATATGGCAGAGAACTGGCTGTATCTGCCCTCAATAGGGTTCTTCCTCATCCTATCGAGATTCTTAATAGAAGCTTACAGAAAAGAAAGATACAGGATACTCACAATAACACTCGCAGTATTACTCCTGGCCTTTTACTCATACCTGACCATCATACAAAATGATACATGGAGAGAGCCGGTACCATTTTATGAAAGAATATTGAAATACGCTCCCGGTAGCCCGAAAGTATATAATAACCTCGCTAGCATATATGATGAGGCGGGCAGGAAAGAAGAGGCTATCGCCATGTATAAGAAAGCGATAGAGATCAATCCCAATTACGCCGAAGCATACAGTAACCTCGCTAACAGATATAATGAGGCAGGCAGGAAAGAAGAGGCTATCGCCATGTATAAGAAAGCGATAGAGATCAATCCCAATTACGCCCCTGCATATAGTAACCTCGCTAACAGATATAATGAGACGGGCAGGAAAGAAGAGGCTATCGCCATGTATGAAAAATCAATCGAGATCAATCCCAATTTTGCCCCTGCGTATATTAACCTTGGCGTAGCATACCATGGAATTGGCAGGGAGGAAGAGGCTACCGCCATGTATAAGAAAGCGATAGAGATCAATCCCAATTACGCCGAAGCATATAATAACCTTGGTAATGCATACTTTGGGATGGGGAAAGTGGGAGAGGCTATCGCCATGTACAAGAGAGCTCTGGAGATAAATCCTGCCCATACGAATGCGCGCCTTAATCTGGGGGTTATTAACAGTAAGTCGAAATAACGCGCGGTTTTTACCTTGTCATCCCATTACCTGTCTCAAAATCTCTTGACACCGGCATTGGCCCATGCTAAAATTTCGTCAGCAAAGAAAAGCACATCCGCTTAAACGGATGTGATGATATTATATGTTATATTATAAGATTATGGATACTAAACTCAATGTCTGCAGCAAGCGGGAGCGCGTACAAGGCGAGTAATCCTCACATTGTGGCTCCTGATTTTCAGGCCGGAGGGACAGTCGTCTCTGCCGGTTTTTTTATTTTAACCGGAATATATGCTTAAAAAGAACGATAATAAGAAGGTTCTTATACTTGGCGGCGGCCCTAACCGAATAGGCCAGGGTATCGAATTTGATTACTGCTGCTGTCATGCTTCTTATGCCCTTCGGGAAGAAGGCTTCGAGAGCATAATGATCAACTGCAACCCCGAAACGGTCTCAACGGATTATGACACATCGGACAGGCTTTACTTCGAGCCGCTCACGGTAGAAGACGTAATGAATATAGTGGCCATAGAAGACCCCATAGGGGCAATAGTGCAATTCGGGGGCCAGACGCCGCTCAATATCTCAAACGCTCTTTCCAGTAAAGGGCTTAAGATACTGGGCACTAGCCCCGAGTCGATCAGCATGGCTGAGGACAGAAAATTGTTCCAGCTGATGCTGAAGAAGCTGAAGCTGATCCAGCCGGACAATGGAACAGCCACTTCATTTGACGAGGCGCAAGAGGTGGCCGGGCGCATAGGCTATCCTGTAGTAGTAAGGCCGTCTTTTGTGTTGGGCGGACGCGCGATGGAGATAGTGTACGACGAGAAGAGCCTCGCCGATTACATGGCGAAGGCGGTGGAGGCGTCTCCCGAACATCCGATACTTATCGATAAATTTCTCGAGGATGCCATCGAGGTAGACGTCGATGCCATAGCCGACGGCGAAATTTGCGTCATAGGCGGAATACTGGAACATATAGAAGAGGCAGGCATCCATTCCGGCGACAGCGCTATGGTCATTCCGCCTCACACCCTGGGTAAAGACATCCTGGAAACCATAAGAAAGAATACGTTCGCGATGGCGATGGAATTGAATGTCAAGGGTCTGATGAACGTGCAATACGCCGTCAAAAACAATATCGTATATGTGCTTGAGGTGAACCCGAGAGCCTCCAGGACGATCCCTTTCGTAAGTAAAGCCATAGGTGCGCCGCTGGCAAAACTCGCGACAAAAGTAATGCTCGGCAAGAGCCTGAAGGAACTCGGCTTCACCAAAGAAAAGAAGGTAGGGTGCGTCGCGGTAAAAGAATCGGTATTTCCTTTCATAAAATTCCCGGGGGTAGACGCGATACTGGGCCCTGAGATGAAATCTACCGGCGAGGTGATGGGCATAGACGCCACCTTCGGCGCCGCATACGCCAAGAGCCAGATCGCCGCGGGGCAGAGGCTCCCGATAAAAGGGAACGTATTCATAAGCGTCAAGAACCAGGATAAGCGCAATATCGTATTCGTCGCGAAGAAGCTGGAGGACCTTGGATTTAATATCATGGCGACATCCGGCACAGCGGACGCGCTGAAGAGTAATGATGTCGACGTGCAGGTCCTGCCGAAACTCAATGAGGGCCGCCCCAATGTGCTCGACCTGATGAAAGACGGAAAGGTGGATCTGATCATCAACACTCCTTCCGGCAAAGTAACTAAGGCGGATGAGGTGAAGATACGTTCACACGCTACGCTTTACAATGTGCCTCTTATCACTACAGTTTCCGGAGCGCAAGCTTCCGTGAACGGAATTGAACATATGATAAAAAAACCAAATGTTTCCGTAAAGAGCCTGCAGGAATATCATAAAGAGCTCAAATCATGATGAAAGATTATTGCGGTGTGGTCGGGATATACGGGCATAAGAACGCCGCGCAGCTTGCCTACCTGGCCCTCTACGCGCTGCAGCACCGCGGCGAAGAATCGACCGGCATCGTAAGCTTCGACAAGAAGAAGATATATATGCATAAGGGGCAGGGGCTGGTCGGCAATGTCTTCAAAGAGGAAAATCTCAAGAAGCTTAAAGGCCATCTCGCGATCGGGCACGTCCGCTATTCCACCACAGGCTCCTCGACGGCAAAGAACGTCCAGCCGCTCTTGATCAACCATAAAAAAGGTTTCATAGCCGTCGCCCATAACGGCAACCTCACAAATTCGGTCGCCTTGAGAAATGAGCTCGAAGACGCCGGCTCCATATTACAGACCACGATGGACTCGGAACTTATACTGCATCTCCTGGTGAAGGACCACCAGAATAATTACTCGGGGAAACTATTGCCGATAATGGACAGGCTCGAGGGCGCGTTTTCGTTCGTGATAATGATAAATGACGCGATCTACGCGATGCGCGACCCTCACGGATTCAGGCCGCTTTGCATAGGAAAGATGGGCGACGCGTATATCGTCGCGAGCGAGACATGCGCGCTGGACATGGTCGAGGCATCCTACGTAAGGGATGTCGAGCCGGGGGAGATCGTAATAATCGACAAGAACGGCATAAGATCCCTGAAACAGCCCGAATCCAAAAAGCACGCATTCTGCATATTTGAATACATTTACTTCTCACGGCCGGATTCCAACATATTCACCCAGAGCGTATACCTTGCGAGGAAGAACCTCGGCAAGACGCTAGCTAGAGAGCATCCCGCCAATGCGGACATGGTAATGCCCATTCCCGATTCCGGCACATGCGCGGCGCTCGGATTTGCCGAGGAATCCAAGCTGCCGCTGGAAATAGCTTTCGTCAGGAACCATTATATAGGCAGGACCTTCATCCAGCCAAGCCAGCTCATAAGGGATTTCAAGGTGAAGGTCAAGTTGAACCCCGTAAAAGACGCCCTGAAAGGTAAGAGGATAGTCATAGTGGAGGACTCCATCGTGCGGGGCACGACCTCCAGAGGCAGGGTCAGGGCGCTGCGGGCGTCTGGCGCCAAAGAGATACATATGAGAGTGAGCTGTCCGCCGCTTATCTCACCATGTTTTTACGGAATAGATTTCCCGACCAAAAAAGAGCTGATCGCGTCGAGCCACTCCGTCGAAGAGATAAGAGAGTTCATAGGGGTCGACAGCTTAAAATTTATATCTCTTGAGGGCATGCTTAGCTCGATGACTCTGCCCAAAGAAGAGTTCTGCACCGCATGCTTCACCGGAAACTATCCTACGACGATATGCCGGCCTCCGTCCAAGAAGGCCCTTGAAAAGACGAGGTGCGCCGGAATGAAGAAAGCGTAATATGTCCAGAGAGAAGATACTGATAATAGATTTCGGTTCACAGTATAACCAGCTCATAGCCCGAAAGGTGAGGGAGCTAAACGTATTCTGCGAGATCCTGCCTCCGGACTTTTCCATCGAATCGATAGACCCGAAAGAGATAAAGGGCATAATATTCTCGGGCGGCCCGGCAAGCGTATATTCGAAGGGCGCTCCGCACTGCGATAGCAGGGTCTTCTCCCTCGGTATCCCGATACTGGGGATATGCTACGGAATGCAGCTCATGGCTAAGATGCTCGGCGGAGATGTCGCCAAGTCACGCCACAGGGAATACGGCAGGGCGCCTCTCGAAATAACGAACCACAAGCTATTATTTAAAGACGTCCCGAAGACAAGCGTTTCATGGATGAGCCACGGCGATAAAGTGAGGAAGATGCCTAAGGGGTTTGTCCGTGTCGCGAGAAGCGGAAATACTTCGATAGCCGCTTTCGCGGATTTCAGGAGGAATTTCTTCGGCGTCCAGTTCCATCCCGAAGTGGCCCACACTCAGGCCGGAAAGACGGTCATAAAGAACTTTGTCAGGCAGATATGCCGCTGTCGCGGCGACTGGTCGATGAAGTCTTTCATAAATGAAACCGTATCGGATATACGCAAGGCCGCGGGGCCGAACGACAGGGTCATACTGGGGCTTTCCGGGGGAGTAGACTCCTCGGTAGCGGCCGTCCTAATAAATAAGGCCATAGGCCGGAGGCTGGTCTGCATCTTTGTCGATAACGGTTTACTGCGTAAGAGCGAAGGAAAGGCCGTCAGGGAAGTGTTCCAGAAGCATTTTAAGCTTAACCTTCGCTCCGTAGACGCTTCTGAAGAGTTTTTGAAAAACCTGCGGGGCGTCACCGAACCTGAAAAAAAGAGAAAGATAATAGGCCACACATTCATAAAAGTGTTCGATCGCGCGGCTAAATCGGTGGGTAACGTAAAATATCTCGCCCAGGGTACGCTCTATCCGGACCTGATAGAGTCCCGGTCCGCGTTCGGCGGGCCCAGCGCGACCATAAAGACGCACCATAACGTCGGCGGATTACCGAAGAAGATGAACCTGAAACTGATCGAACCCTTAAAATATCTTTTCAAGGATGAGGTGAGGAAGGTAGGGAAAGAACTCGGAATGCCGCCTGAGGTGCTTGGACGGCATCCTTTTCCGGGGCCGGGCCTGGCCGTAAGGATCCTGGGCGATGTGACCAAGGAACGCTGTGATATATTGCGCGAAGTCGATGACCGCTTCATCAGCACATTAAAACGCGAAGATCTCTATGACGAGATATGGCAGGCATTCGCGGTGCTCTTACCCGTGAAATCGGTAGGGGTGATGGGCGATGAACGCACCTATGAGAACGTGGTCGCCATAAGAGCTGTGACCTCGGTCGACGGCATGACCGCCGACTGGGCCAGGATACCGTACGACGTGCTGGGAAAGATATCCAACAGGATCATAAACGAGGTCAAGGGCGTAAACAGGGTCGCTTACGATATAAGCTCTAAGCCGCCCTCAACCATAGAGTGGGAGTAAATGTCCTGGCGAATTGAAGTGGCCGAAAAAGACGGTTTTTACGATGCTGTGGGCGAGAGCGTAAAACACGACATACGCGACCTCAGGATAAACTGTAAGGTCAAAGAAGTCAAGACGGTGCAGGTCTATCTGCTGGATGGCACGATCGACGAGTATAGCGTAAAGAAGATCTGCGAAAATCTTTTAATCGATCCGATAACGCAAAAGTACAGTTACCGCGGCAATGTGCTCGACGAAAGGTCCTTCAAGGCCGTCGAGGTCGCGTATAATGCCGGCGTTATGGATCCTGTCGAGGAGAGCGCAAGGAAGGCGATCAGGGATCTGGGCGTATCCGGCGTCTCCGCTGTAAAGACCGCGAAGAAATACCTGATCAAGGGGAATTTATCCTACAGCCAGATCCACTCCATAGCCGAGAAAATACTTTACAATAAAGTGATCCAGCATGCCGTAAAGGGCTCCTCCGAAATACCTCTTGAGCCGCCGCCATACCGTTTCGCGTTAAAACACATCTATATCCTGGGCGCGAACGACCAAAAGCTGAAAAAATTATCGAAGGAGGGGCAGCTCTTCCTGTCATTAGACGAGATGCGCGTCATAAAAAAATATTTCGTCAAATTGGGAAGAAACCCCACCGATTGCGAACTCGAGACGCTCGCCCAGACCTGGAGCGAGCACTGCAAGCATAAGACCTTCAGGGGGCTTATTGAATATGAAGGCGCAATCATTAATAATCTATTGAAGAATACCGTAATGAAAGTTACGGATGAATTGAATAAACCCTGGTGCGTATCTGTCTTTAAGGATAACTCCGGCATCATCAGGTTTGACGAAAAGAATAATATCTGCTTTAAGGTCGAGACGCACAACCACCCGTCGGCGCTCGAACCCTACGGCGGCGCGGGCACAGGTATAGGCGGGGTCATCCGCGATCCGCTCGGCACAGGGCTCGGCGCGAGACCGATAATAAATACGGATGTATTCTGCTTTGGAAATCCCGACTATCCGTACAATAGATTACCCAAAGGCAGCCTTCATCCCAAAAGGATCATGAAGGGCGTCGTAGCCGGCGTCAGGGACTATGGCAACAGGATGGGCATACCGACTTCGAATGGAGCCGTGCTCTTCGACGACGACTTTGTGGGAAACCCTCTCGTATTCGCCGGCAACGTAGGGATACTGCCGAGAAATAAATGCGAAAAGAGATCGAGGCCCGGAGACCTGATAGTTGTAGTCGGAGGCAGGACCGGCCGCGACGGAATTCACGGCGCCACATTCTCATCGGGAGAGCTCACCCACGAATCGGAGAGCGTATCTGGCTCGGCGGTCCAGATAGGCAACCCGATACAGGAAAAGAAAGTGGCCGATACGATCATCCAGGCCAGGGACCTGAACTTATATACCGCTATCACGGACTGCGGCGCGGGCGGGCTATCAAGCGCCGTCGGTGAGATGGCTGAGGAGATAGGCGCCGAAGTTAATCTCGAGGCCGTACCCATCAAATACAAAGGCCTGAGCTACACGGAGATATGGATATCGGAGGCCCAGGAACGGATGGTCCTCGCGGTGGACCCGGCGAAGATCGATAAGCTTAAGGCCGTATTCGAGCGTGAGAATGTTGAGGCGACGGTCATAGGAAAATTCACGAATGCTAAAAAGCTGAAACTCTTCTATGACGGCGCTCTCGTCGCCGATATGAACATGAAGTTCCTGCATAACGGACTGCCCCGCGTTACGCGTAAAGCCGTCTGGCGAAAGCCGAATTTTAAGGAACCTCGTAAAAAAACAAAAAAGGACCTTACCGGTGACCTGTTAAAACTGCTCTCGAACCTCAATATCGCAAGCAAGGAATGGATAATACGCCAATACGACCATGAGGTACAGGGAGGAAGCGTGGTCAAACCCCTGCATGGACCAAACCAGGGGCCAGGCGACGCATGCGTAACCGTTCCCGTGTTCGGCTCGCGGAAAGGCATTGTGCTCGGATGCGGCATAAATCCTGACTACGGCAAGATAGACCCTTACTGGATGGCCGCAAGCGCCATAGATGAGGCACTGAGACAGATCGTATCCGTAGGCGGCGACATAAACAAGTGCGCCATTCTGGATAACTTCTGCTGGGGCAATACCAATAAACCTGACAGGCTCGGCGGCCTCGTGAGAGCCTCATATGCCTGTTACGATATCGCGAAGGCTTACGGCGTTCCGTTCATCTCCGGCAAGGACAGCTTGAACAATGAATACTCGGACGGCAAGGAGACCATATCCATACCTCCGACGCTCCTGATATCGGCAATATCCGTAATGGATGATGTTTCGAAGGCTATCACGATGGATGTTAAAAAACCCGGCAATCCGATATATATGGTCGGCCTGACGTTCGATGAGCTAGGCGGATCTCAGTACTACAAGATGCGCGGCGCCGTAGGAAATGACGTCCCGAGAGTCGACCCCGTAAGCGGCAGGAAGCTGATGGGCTCTCTTACTAAGGCCATCAGAAAGGGCCTGGTCGTTTCATGCCATGACTGTTCGGACGGCGGCATGGCGGTGGCGCTCGCTGAAATGTCTTTTGCCGGAGGGCTCGGCATGGATATAAGACTGGACCCGTACGCAATGCCCGCAGGACAGGAACTATTGGTAAGCGATGTGCAATTATTTTCTGAATCCAATACCCGTTTCATCGTAGAAGTCGCGGATGAAGATAAATTCTTGAAAGCGATGGGGGCTTTAAGCGTCTGGAAGCTCGGAAAAGCCCGTAAAGATACTTCGTTTAAGGTTTACGACTTCGAAGGAAAACTCATAATTAATTCAGATACGAAGGTACTTAAAGCCGCCTGGAGCGGGCCGTTCGAGGATATGTAATGGGTAAGATAAGAGTCATAGTGCTAAGGACCGCCGGAACAAATTGCGATAAGGAGACGGCGTT
Source organism: Candidatus Omnitrophota bacterium (assembly GCA_026387175.1). Classification (NCBI taxonomy): domain Bacteria; kingdom Pseudomonadati; phylum Candidatus Omnitrophota; species Candidatus Omnitrophota bacterium. Next base: position 39,684 of record JAPLME010000007.1, on the reverse strand, counting down.
CGCTTTCGAGGAAGCGGGTGCCGAGAGCGAGCTGGTGCACATTAATGAACTGACGCGAAAAGAGAAGAGCCTGGATAGTTACCATATCATGGCGATACCCGGCGGGTTCACTTATGGCGACGATATAGCCAGCGGCAAGATCCTTGCCAATGAGCTGAAGTACAAGATCGGCGGGCCCTTGCGAAAATTCATAAATAGCGGTAAACTTATCATCGGAATATGCAATGGTTTCCAGGTCCTGGTCAAGGCCGGGCTCCTGCCTAACCTTGCCGGCGACGCCCAAACGATAGAGTCGACCCTTACATTGAATGATTCGGACAAATTTGAAGACAGATGGGTATACCTGAAAAAGGTTGGGGGCCGGGGAGCGGGGGCCGGATGCGTTTGGACCGAAGGCATAGATAAGATCATACAGCTTCCGGTAGCGCACGGCGAAGGCAAATTCATCCCGAAAGATAAAAACGTATTGAAGAGAATGAAGGATAAAGGCCTGGTGGTCTTCGAGTATGTCGATAGCGCGGGGAAGAGGGCGCCTTATCCATATTGTCCGAACGGTTCGATAGAGAATATAGCCGGGATATGCGATCCCAGCGGCCGCATATTCGGCCTGATGCCTCATCCTGAACGGCACATAAGAGCCTACCAGCATCCGAGCTGGACCAGGAATAAGAAAAAAACAGATGGCGACGGATTCGCTATCTTTAAAAATGGCGTACGTTACGCCAAAAAATATTTATAGGATATCCTTTTATAGCGGCCACATTACAGAAAGGGGATACTGATAATGAAGAAAATAGCAATAGCCAATCAAAAGGGCGGTTGCGGTAAGACCACGACGGCCATAAATCTCGCAGGCGCACTTGCGGAGACGGGTAAAAAGACCCTGGTGGTGGATCTCGACCCTCAGGCTCATGCGAGCTTCAGCCTCAACCGGACGAATCAGAGCATGGACCGCTCTGTCTACAACGTCCTGACGGATAATCCGGAAAAGAACCGCCCCATAAAAGATTGCATAGTCAACGTTTCTCCTAATCTGGATATAGTGCCCGCGAATATACTATTAAGCACCCTTGAACAGGAATTAAAGGACAAGGAAGACGCGGTATCAAAATTGCACCAGGCGCTGACGATGAGCCATCTGGACTACGATTATATGGTCATAGACTGCCCGCCGAGCCTGGGGTTCTTGACATTTAACGCATTACGCGCTTGCGACCAGGTAATAGTTCCGATAGACATGAGCGCGCTCTCTTTGATGGGCGTCGGAAAGCTTCTTGGTATGCTGGAACTGATAAAGATAAAGATATTCCATTCGCCTCAGGTAAACGCGCTCGCCACTCTCTATGACAGGAGGACAAAATACTCTGAGGTCATGTATAACGAGATAAAAGCGTTCTTTAAGGACCAGTTACTATCGACCGTGATAAGAATGAATGTAGACCTGAAAAAAGCCGCCGCCAAAGGGGTATGTATTACCCGGTTCAATAAGGACTCTATCGGCGCGAAGGATTATATGGCCTTGGCTCAGGAGATGCTTAGGGCGGATGGAGCCCTTGAATTCGAAAAGGCGTTGAACGCCGTATCGCCGACGGCGGCTACAGAGACCGCCCGGAGTGCCGAAGCCGTCCTGCCATCATCCGGCTCAAGAATAGAAGAAACGGTAAGTGACGTCGCGCGCGAAAGCGCCGCGCCGGTCATGAACTTGCCCAGAGGAGTTACCAATAATATTGAAGAGTCGACGACCTCTCCGAGGGATATACTCTTTAACGTAGACGCGCCGAGCGCAAAGGAGATATACGTTGTCGGTGATTTCAATAACTGGAAGATCACCGAAGACTGCCGTCTCTCGAGGCTTGATAACGGCAGATGGGAAAAGAAGCTGGGATTAACCGCAGGCAGGCATAAATACAAATTCATTATCGACGGCGAATGGATATCGGATTCTCAGAATAAGGAGCGCGAACAGAACTCTTTCGGCACGTTCGACTCGATAATAAGCCTTTAAAAGGCGATTTCCGGAAAGATCTGATCAGCAAAAGTAAGGCTATGCCTATATGCAGAAAATATTGATAATCGACGACGAGAAAGATATCGTAGATACGCTCTCGGATTTTTTTACCGCTCGCGGCTACGCAGTATCAAAGGCATGTGACGGCGAGGATGGAATAAAGAAATTCGATTCCGATAATCCCGACATAGTCATGTGCGATATAAGGATGCCTAAAAAAGACGGTTTCGCGTTTCTCGAAGAGATAAGATCGTCGAGGAAATGGGTGCCGGTGATAATAGTAAGCGCGATTTCAGAGCCTGTCAACATAATGAAGGGATATGCCTTTGAAGCGGATTACTACATAACGAAACCGATCAATCTTGAAGAGGCATTGAAAGCGCTGCAGATAATGCTTTCTCTTGCGCCGCTGCGCAAGAAATAAGCTCTCCCGCCATATTAATAAATTAGCTTGAGCGTAAAAATAAAAAACCCGCCATTTTCCTTAATGGCGGGAAGAAGTCCGGATGGCAACAGCATCTTGCGGTACGGTGTACCATGAACCCGAGAACGGGTCAGTGAGCCGTTGTCATCCAATGTTAAGTATACCTTATATTTCTAAAAAAACAAGAGCGTGTTACAATATAATCTATGGCCAGTAAATTCGACATATTAGTAATAGGCTCAGGACATGCCGGCTGTGAGGCAGCGCTTGCGGGGAGTCGGCTCGGCCGGAAGACTCTGCTCATAACTATGAGCATCGACACGATAGGCCTGATGTCATGCAACCCCGCCGTAGGAGGCCTCGCGAAGGGCCAGCTTGTAAAGGAGATCGATGCCCTGGGCGGCGAAATGGCGAAAGCTACCGACGCAAGCGCTGTGCAATTCCGTATCTTGAACACTAAAAAGGGCCCCGCCGTGAGATCGACCAGGGCCCAGGTAGACATCGAAGCTTACCGGATATACATGAAGACAGCTATCCTGGGCCAGGCCGGACTTCAGGTGCGGGAGGGGATGGTTGAAGACCTTATAGTTAAAAATGGCCGCATAGAGGGAGTGAAAACGGCATCAGGTGAAATATTCCACGCAAAATGCGTAATAATCACGCCCGGCACATTCCTTAATGGCTTGATCCATATAGGGCTTAAAAATTGGGCCGGCGGGAGGATAGGGGAAGATAACTCCAAAGGATTATCGAGCGCTATAAAAAGCCTCGGCTTTAGAACGGGCCGTCTCAAGACCGGCACCTGCGCAAGATTGGACGGCAGGACAATAAATTTTAAAAAGATGGCCGTTCAATACGGCGATGAGCGGATAACGCCGTTCTCATTCCAGACTAAAAAAATAGCGAGAGAGCAGCTTCCCTGTTATATAACATACACAAACAAAAATACCCACGACATAATATTGTCAAACCTCAATCGGTCACCGCTCTTTACAGGAGTGATAAAGGGTACGGGCGTCCGATACTGCCCATCGATAGAGGATAAGATCCATAGATTTCCCGGACGCGACCGGCACCATGTATTTATCGAGCCGGAAGGCCTCGGCACAACACAGTGTTATCCCAACGGCATATCGACGAGCCTGCCTTTGGATGTGCAGGAAAAGATGGTGAGATCCATTGAGGGCCTTGAGAAAGCAAATATAGTCAGGCCCGGCTATGGAATCGAATATGATTATGTCGATCCTACCGAACTTTATCCGACGCTTGAGACGAAAGCTGTCTCCGGCCTGTATCTCGCCGGCCAGATAAACGGCACCACCGGATACGAAGAGGCCGCGGCGCTCGGCCTCATGGCCGGAATAAACGCCGCCCTGAAAACTCAAGGCAAAAAACCGCTGGTCCTGGAGCGGTCACAGGCATATATCGGGGTCCTGATAGATGACCTGGTAACAAAGGGAACTAACGAGCCGTACAGAATGTTCACTTCACGGGTTGAATACCGTCTCATCCTGCGGGAAGACAATACCGACTTACGGCTTACTCCTATCGGATATAATATCGGCCTGGTTAACGAGGCAACGTATAAAAAAGCTGTAGCTAAAAATGCCAGGATCGGCTCCGAAATAAACAGGCTTAAAATGACGCGCCTTGAAAAAAAATTACGGCGGCCCGGCGCGTCATATGAAGAAGTCGTGCCGGCGGAAGACAGGATAAATATCTCGGAGGAGGAAGCAAAAGTCGTGGAGATAGAGATAAAATATGAGGGATTTATAAAAAGACAGCTTAAAGAGGTCGGCCGGCTCGGCAAGATAGAAAGGATAAAGATCCCGGAGGGCCTGGATTACAAAAAAATAAACTGCCTCTCCTCGGAAATAAAAGAGAAACTCTCAAGGGCCAGGCCGATAAACCTTGGCCAGGCATCGCGCATATCCGGCGTTACGCCCGCCGCCATATCCATCCTTATGATATACCTGGACAGCGCGAGAAGGTCAAAATGAAACTTTACAACGACTACGGCTCATACCTGAAGGAAAGATACGGCACTAAGGTCTATCGCATCGGGCTCGATGCCGGATTTTCATGTCCTCATCGCTGCCTCTATTGCAACGAAGACGGCTCACGCTCATCTTACGCGGACCCGAAAAAATCCATTACGGAACAACTTTCAGGCCGGATAGAATATTTGAAGAAGTCCGGGGATGCGTCAAAATTCGTCGCATACTTCCAGGCCTTCACTAACACCAACTCTCCCGTAAACCGGTTAAAAGAGATCTATGACCAGATATTGCCTTTTGAAGAGATAATAGGCTTATCTATAGGGACGCGTCCCGACTGCGTAGACGCTGATAAGTTAAAATTGATATCTTCGTACAAAGACAGATACGAGGTCTGGCTGGAGTATGGACTTCAATCGATACACGACCGAACCCTTAAAACCATAGACCGCGGCCATAACTTTAGTGACTTTTTAAGGGCCTACGACGATACGAAAAAATTATCGATACCTGTATGCGTACATGTAATAATCGGCCTTCCCGGCGAGACAAAAGAGGAGATCGTCGGGACCGCACGGAAGCTCACCGAGCTGAAGGTCGATGGCGTGAAGATACATCTCTTGCACATTCTTAAGGGAAGCGAATTCGAAAAACTCTATAAAAATGGCGATATAAGAGTCCTGGCCCAGGAAGAATATGTAGAGCTTGTCTGCGATTTCCTAGAGAACCTTTCTGATGGCATCATAATACATCGCCTTACGGGCCAGGGGAAGAGGCCAGACCATATTGCCCCGCTCTGGGCGCTCGACAAGCCGGGGACGATCCAAAAGATAAAAGAGACCTTAATGAAGAGAGAAAGCTGCCAGGGGATTAAATGCGCGTGCCGTCCTTGATCTTCGCGTTCTTCGGAATAACCACGATGCCGTCTCTGATGAAATAGTTCCCGCCATCGTAATTTTTCAGTTTATTAATATTTCTTATAACGACATTCCTGCCGATCCTGGCGTTCTTATCCACGATGGTCTTGTCTATAACCGTACCGTCACCGACGCCTATCTTTATCGGCTCGGAGCTACCCGGCGCCTCATAGAAATCGGCGCCTATAAGCACCGTTCTCGATATTCTGCAGTTTTTACCGACGATAGAGCGCACGCCCACGATCGAGTGGGATATGCTGGCATCCGTTATTACGGACCCTTCGGCCACCAGCGATTTTTCCAGCTTACAGTTGGATATCCTCGCCACAGGAAGGAAGCGGGGCCTCGTAAATACCGACCCGTCGTAGAAGAATGACATGTACTGTTTTCCGCTAGCGAGATCCATATTTACATCATAATATGATTTTATCGTGCCGACGTCCTTCCAGTAACCATCGAACACATAACCCGCCCCTGTATAATTTTTTATAGAATTCGGGATGACCTCTTTTCCGAAATCCGCGTCATTGCCTTCCAGGACTTTCATCAGGGCATTTGCGTTAAATACGTACACGCCCATAGAGGCGAGACAGTACGCTCCCGGCAGAGTCCTCACACCATGCATATCGCCTTTAAAAACGTAGCCTTTAAGCTCAGTCCTGTTCCTGGGCTTTTCCTTAAATCCGATGATCCTGTTATCCCGATTCAGTTTTATAACTCCGAACTCACCGGCCTCATTCGTCTTTATCGGTATCGCGGATAAAGTGAAATCAGCTCCATGCTTCGTGTGAAAAGTTATGAACTTTCGATAGTCCATGTTATAAAGATGGTCGCCCGAGAGAATAAGTATCATCTCATCGCCCTCAAGGTTAAGATGAAACAGATTTCTCCTCACGGCATCAGCTGTCCCCTGGAACCAGTTCGTATTATCGACCGTCTGCTCTGCGGCAAGTATCCTTACGAACGCCCTGGAAAAATAGTCGAACCGGTATGTATTATTTATATGGTTGTTCAGGGATTCAGAGTTAAATTGCGTAAGCACATATATGTCCTTAATCCCGGAGTGGAGGCAGTTTGATACAGGAATATCTATGAGCCGGTACTTTGCCGCTATCGGAACCGCCGGCTTGGACCGGTATTCGGTGAGAGGGAAAAGCCTTTTACCTTGTCCGCCGCCTAAAATAAGCGCTATGACTCTTTTCATTATACCCTTTCCTTATGTTTTGTTTTATCAATTATATCATACTAATAACCAAAGGCAAGAGCAGGGCCTCAAAGAAGATTATAACGTCTTGACACAAACGCCTTTCACCATCTATAATGTGCTAAACAGGACTAATAATAAAATAATAAAAGGAGCGTTATGGGCTTTAGTTTTCTTCCTAAAGAATTCAATTTTTACGACCTTTTCGAAAAGCAGGCCGCCTGCGCGGTAGAGGCGGCGGCTAATTTCAGGGAGCTGGTAACCAAACCGGAGGTCCTGGATGAGAAATCACTCAAAAAGATGCATGACCTCGAGCATCGCGGAGACGAGATCGCGCACGATATCCTCAATCGCCTGGACAAGACGTTTATAACCCCTTTCGACCGCGAAGACATCCATGCCCTCGCTAAGGAGCTCGACGATATAGTCGACATGCTCTACACTATCGTCAATCGCATGAAAACATATAAGACACTCGGCGCGGACAAAAATCTTATCGAATTCTCCAAGGTGATCGAGGAATCGACGCGCGCGGTGGCATGCGCCGTTAGGGGCTTGCGCAACAGTAAAAATTTAAAAGTCGTAAAGGAATCCTGCGTAGAGGTGCACCGGCTCGAAAACGTGGGCGACACAATGAGAGATGATGTCCTTGCAGAGCTTTTTGAGACCTCAAAGGACCCGATAGACGTAATAAAGCGTAAAGAGATCTACCAGGACGCGGAGACGGTGCTTGATATATGCGAAGACGTCGCGCATGTGGTCCAGTCCATACTCGTTAAACAGGCCTGATAAATGACCCTCAGCATCATATTACTGATCATCCTCGCCCTGGCTTTTGATTTTTTGAACGGCTTTCACGACTCCGCTAACTCCATAGCGACTGTAGTATCCACCCGCGTACTCTCGCCCAGCATAGCCATCATATGGGCGGCATTCTTCAATTTTATCGCATTCGCGTTCTTCGGCCTTCATGTCGCAAATACGATCGGCACAGGCATAATCGATATACATATTATCGACAAGCACATAATATTCGGCGCTCTTGTGGGAGCATGCGGCTGGAATATAATCACATGGTATTTCGGTCTCCCCACAAGTTCTTCGCACGCGCTTATAGGAGGAATGATCGGTTCGGCCCTGATAAAAGCCGGCCCAAAGACCCTCGTTTGGAAAGGCATTCTAAAAACCGTCTCTTTCATATTCATCTCTCCGGCTTTAGGTCTGGTTCTCGGCCTTGGCATCGGCATAGCGGTCTACTGGCTATTCCGAAAAAGCTCGCCCATGCAGGTCGATCACATCTTCAGGAAAGGACAGCTGGTATCCGCGGCTTTCTACAGCATGGGCCATGGCGGAAATGACGCCCAGAAGACGATGGGGATCATCGCAAGTCTTCTATTCAGCGCCGGTCTTTTAGGCGGCACTTATCATACGCCTTCATGGGTGGTCATAGCATGCTATAGCGCGATCTCAGTCGGCACAATGTTCGGCGGCTGGCGTATTGTCAAGACGATGGGGCAGAAGATCTCAAAATTAAAACCAGTCGATGGGTTTTGCGCGGAATTTGGCGCAGCCATAACTCTTTTCGTATCGTCCGCATTCGGAATCCCGGTAAGCACCACACACACTATAACGGGTTCCATTGTCGGCGTGGGCTCCTTAAAACGCATGAGCGCGGTAAAGTGGGGCGTAGCCGGGCAAATTGTGTGGGCATGGGTATTAACCATACCATGTTCTGCGTTATTATCTGCCATGGCATACTACGCAACCAGTTTGAAAAGGTAGTGTTGCAAGAAAATAAAAAGGAGGTTTTCATGAAAAAATTGGCTCTTGCAGTGTTAAGTTTTATGGTAATTGCGTCTTGCGCGAGCCCTTTTGTATATGCTGAATCGAGGTGGGGGAGACTGGTCGAGGAAGCCGGGCATGTGCTCGGCGAGATACAGCAGATGCCCGATCAGTCGATACCTGAAGATCTCATGAGAAGCTGCCATGCCATATGCATATTCCCGAACACCGTCTCAGCCGGTTTTATATTCGGCGGCAAATACGGCCAGGGTATTATTATGGTACGGGATGAAAAGACCGGCCAGTGGTCGCCACCAGCCGCGTTTACAATGGCCGGCGGCAGTTTCGGATGGCAGATAGGTATCCAGGGCACGGACTTCGTCCTGCTTATAATGAATCGAAGAAGCGTTGACGGAATACTGGATGGAAAATTTAAGCTTGGCGCCGATGCATCGGTCGCGGCAGGGCCTGTAGGCAGGGCCGCTGAAGCTTCAACGGATATACAGATGAAAGGCGGCATACTTTCATATTCCAGAAGCCGCGGGTTATTCGCTGGCGTAAAGCTGGAGGGCGCCGTGATAACGCAAGAATGGGACGGTAACTTTGCGTTGTACGGTAAGAGTTTTTCAGCAAGACAGATACTGCTTGAAGAGATGGCAAAAATGCCTAAATCGGCAGATTCATTGCTCGAGATATTGAGCAAATATCCCAGAAAATAACGGGTTTATATACTCATGGGGCTGGCCTCACTATTATTTAAGGATCCGATCGCGTTCGCCATCCTCGCCATCCCGCTCTTATACTCGATAATATTGCATGAAATATCCCATGGCTGGATAGCGTATCTTTTCGGCGACGATACCGCAAAACGCACCGGAAGGCTTTCGCTAAACCCGTTAGTTCATCTGGACCCGGTAGGAACGCTCGCGTTATTCCTGGTGGGGTTCGGATGGGCAAAGCCTGTGCCAATTGTATATTCGAATTTAAGAAATTTCAGGCTTGGCTTGATCTGTGTATCACTGGCCGGCTGCGTGACTAATATCGCCATCGCGACTTTATCCATTCTGCTGCTCCAGTTCAAAACGATAACCGCAATTCCGATGGTTCCCGTAATTCTGGTGGTCATGGCCAAGATCAATATTATATTAGGAGCGTTCAACCTTATCCCAATACCGCCATTGGACGGCTCAAGAATACTTTATGGTATATTGCCGGAAGAGGGCCAAGCGATGCTGGCAAAGATTGAACCGTATAGCCTGCTAATACTGTTCGCTTTATTGTTTACAGGAATACTAAATCCGATTATAATATCAGCGGAGAATGTCATACTGGCATTCATAAAATTTGCTCTGAGGATATAAGAACATGAAAGATTTCTACCTGCAAAAAAAGATGTACTATCATGATACGGATGCGGGAGGCGTTGTGTATTACGGCGCCTATCTAAAGCATCTTGAGGAAGCCCGCACAGAGTACTTTTGCAATATCGGCGTAGACCTTGTAGAATACGCGAAAAACGGCATAATATTTCCCGTAGTACACCTGGAAATAGACTATAAATGTCCCGCCAGATACGGTGATATAATCCGTATATTTACCAGACCTGAAAAAGTAGGAAATGCCTCTCTTAATTTTATACAGGAGATCAAAAGGGGAGAGACCACTTTACTTATCTGCAAGGCAGTTTGGGCCTGCGTAAATGGTAATTTGAAGCCGACCAGAATACCTGAAGAGATCCGGTCAAAAATACAGCTATAGAAAGCCTATAAATGCATGATTTGATGTTTACTAAAGAGATATTGAATGCTCTTAATGATAAGCTGAATACTATACCAAAAGGCTCTAAAATCATCACTGTAAATGCCGCATTAAGCCCTTTAAGCCATGTCAAACCCGAAACCCTTACCGAGACCTTCAAGGCCATGACAAAAGGCACGAAATTCGAGAATACAGCTCTTAATATCAAGGTGTTGCAGCTCGAAATAAAATGCCGTTCTTGCAAACATACTTTTTCAGTAGATAAACCGACCACCAGATGCGTTAAATGCAATGATTCAGACCTGGATATCATATATAATAAAGAATTCCTGGTCGATTCAATAGAAGTTGAAAAGACTTAGCCGCAAGTCAATACTGCAGTTAGTTGAATGGATTCCCGCAGAGATACACTTATCAACAGGAAAACCGCATAAACACAGAAGACATTGTACATCAATATCTTATATCAATTACTTTGTGCTTGGCAAGTTAACATAAGATATATTATCGGGCGCAGTGCGACATATATGAAGGGAAACAAACAACTGTCCTTAGGCGCCTTCTATTGGGTCAGCGGATTAATATTTAACTCTATATTTCGCTTTTGGTGGTATTTTTGGAGTTTTCGGATAGATATTTTTTGATAAGGCCTAATTGCGTTTCTTTGGGATGCGTCTTTCCTTTTAGCCACCTCTGAACCGTCCTGGGTGAGACTTTTAGATATGCTGCTAAATCTTTCGTCAAATAGGCGCTACATGAGTAAAATTTATGCGCTTTGCGCCATGCCTCTAGCTCATTTTCCATTATATTCAGCTCCGCTATTTTCTTTCTGAAAACCATCCAAAAATTTATTATATTTACGCCCCAAAAACAAGGAATTGGCAGTGTCATTGTACATCAAATGAAACAGTTTCGCGCTATCTTTATGACTATATCTGATCTTAAAATGTAATCCGTTTTTCGTAGTTTGCCTGTGTATTACACGTTCAGGTAACCCCATTTGCCGCAGAACGATCTCCAGTTTTTCAATGAACTCTTGCGAGCTGCTGACAAATGTCGTTCTTAAAGGATAGCGTTCGCTTCGTTTTTCAAAATACACGGAGCCGTCACCATCAAAAACTCCTCTGACAAAATCAATCAAAAAAGCATCCGGAACTGCCGGAAACTTAATATTCAGGCTCTTCCTGGGCAGAATACCAAGCGCTGCCAAGTCCTTAACTAACCGGGGCCTTGCAAAATGAAAAGAATATAACCCTTCTTGATACTTTGACCGGCATATCTTATGCTCGGAATCCATAACCAGTCTTACTTTTTCTAATAGATCTTTATCGTTTATACAGAGCGACACGGTACCGGATTTAGAAACGCAACCATCGGTGGCGATTAATCCCAAAACATACGCCATTTCCGGAGACCAATTACTGAAAAAATTATCATTTATTTCGAAGAAGCCCTGGGGAACTTTTCCTTTTTTCTGGGCTTCCAATCTGGCGGCCGACCTGGTGCGCCTCGTCAAGCCCTCGGCATTACAATACTTCCACACGGCAACCCTGGATGCACCATGTAGCCGCGCGATATCCTCGAGAGATTTTTTCTCTACAAGATATAGCCTGCGCAACTCTTCCTGGTTCAATCTTGTTCTTAACCCTTTAGCCATACCATAACCATATCACAAATCGCACTAAACATCAATGTTAACTTAGGACGTTATATGGATTTTAGCTTATTTTTCAAGCTTGAAGTCTCCCCCATCGACCTTTATTATATGGCCCAATACAATGGCCTCCGCCAGGCATTTCCGGCCGGATCTCAAGACCCTGGAAAACGTCTGCTGGCTTATGTTCATCTGCTCGGCAGCCTCGGCCTGTTTCAAGCCTGTAAAATCGGCCAATCTTATAGCCTCCAACTCCTCGTGCTTCAGAGCGTTATAGCCCGGCCTCCCTCGCCTGCCGCGAGGGCTAAATTGTTTTGTCCCCGGCTCCCTATGCACTATCCTGGCCTTGATAGGCCGGCCTTTTTTTACCGGTTTTTCGCTATCCTTTCCCATCGGCATAAAATTAAACCCCCATTTTACAAAATCTATCCACAGCTTATTTTATGAGTGTATACCCATATATACCACAGGAGAAGTTGATAGTCAAATTAAAACAAAAACAAAAAAATCCCCATGCCGACAGCGTCAATCGACATGGGGATAATACATCTGCCGGGAGTGGAGGCCCGGCAAATGCGGTTACTGCCTCTAGTATATTATGGTCCCAGCGTTATAACCGACTAGCCAACCTACATAACGTGAACCGAATACGCGGCCAAATGCCCGGCACTTGTATATCAGGCCGTAGTTGGCGCCCACCAGGCCGCCGACGTAGTAATGCCCGCTTACAGTTCCCCTCGCCCAGGAATTAGAGATCGTGTTATTATTAAAACCTGTGAGCCCGCCAACGAAATCATATCCTTTTACTATTCCCGACGCCCAGGAATTATATATTTTGCCGTAATTTATACCCACAAGCCCGCCGATCCAGGAAGAGGCTGTGGTAACATTACCGGTGGCGCAGGAGGTTGAGATCAAGCCATGATTATTTCCCACCAATCCGCCGGCAAAGGATTGAAAAGATAGAACATTTGTATCCCCGGTTACGGCTCCCCCGGCCCATGAATTCGAGATCGTGCCGGAATAATAATTGTCGCCTACAAGGCCGCCAAGAATAGCAGAGCCAATAACATTGCCCAAAGCATACGAGGCCGAGATCAGTCCGTCATTCCATCCGACGAGGCCGCCGACTTCAGATCTCCCCTTCACGGCTCCGCTTGCCCAGGAACTCAAGATCGTGCCGCGGTTCTGGCCTACAAGTCCGCCGATGTCGGCACCAGTACTGGTGACACTGCCTGTGGCATAAGAGGCGGAAATTACGCCATAATTATCTCCAACGAGGCCGCCGGCAAGTGATTGTCCATTTACAACGCCGTTTGCCCGGGAACTCAAGATCGTGCCGCGGTTCTGGCCTACAAGTCCGCCGGCAAAGTAGGTGCCGGTAACAGCGCCTAGCGCATAACAGTATGAAATCAAACTATTAACTTCGTTATATCCGACTAATCCACCGGCATAGGTATATGCGCCGGTTATGGCTCCTCTCGCCCATGAGCTATATATTTTGCCGCAGTTATTTCCTACAAGGCCGCCGAGACGAACTGCATTGAGCGCACCGATAACACTACCTGTAGCATACGAGGCCGAAATTATACCGGCGTTGGTCCCGACCAGGCCGCCGAGGCCTGAAGAATAATACGCATATCCCTTTATGGCGCCGCTTGCCCATGAGTTCGAAATCATGGCTCCGATGTTGTTAAGCCCCACAAGGCCGCCGGCACATGAGCTCCCATCCACAGCTCCGGTGGCCCAAGAGTTATATATTTTGCCGGAGCCCTTGTTTTCACCGACAAGTCCGCCGGCAACACAGCCATTCTTAAGGCTCCCTTTAGCATAAGAGTTAGAAATCGTTCCTGTATTATCTCCTACTAGGCCGCCTATATTGCTAGCTCCAGCGATAGTTCCGCTTGCCCATGAGTCCGAGATAGTGCCGTTGTCGTTAAAACCTGCGAGGCCGCCGATAGATGAGCTGGCCGTGACATTACCTATGGCATAAGAAGCCGATATCAAACCATTAGCTGCATTGTATCCGACGAGACCTCCGGCATAGCTATATACACTGTTCACAGCTCCGCTTGCCCAGGAATTATATATTTTGCCCTGGTTCTCTCCTACAAGGCCGCCGATACGGAAAGCGTTACGCCCTATAATACTACCTATCGCATACGAGGCCGAGATCAGGCCGCCGAGATGCGAAGATCCATATGCGCCTCCTATTACTGCTCCGCTTGCCCAGGAACCGTATATTCCTCCGGAGTTCGCGCCCACAAGTCCACCAGCACCATCGCTACTGCTGATATTGCCGGTGACATTACTACTGATATTGCTGCTTACCGTCCCTGTTGCCCAGGAATTATAAATATTACCGGCATTGGAACCTACAAGTCCGCCGGTATATTTATAACCATTGTTTACAGCGGATGTCGAGTATGAATTATAAATATTACCGACATTCATGCCCACAAGACCGCCCACTATGTAGCCATAACCATAAACAGCGCTTACTATCGCGGACGTGAATGACTGCAGGATAGTTCCGTAAATACCATTATAACCGACCAGTCCACCTATAGTGTAATTATAGCCTTTTACCGTTCCGGTTACGGAGCAATTCTCAATCACGCCTTTATTTGATAGACTACCGACGAGGCCGCCCACATCACTATCGCCGGTTATAGAAACCGACTCGAGCCTTGTATTCGTAATCCTGGCTTCCTGCGAACCTGTACCTATGCTGCCAAAAAGGCCTACATAGTACTCACTAGGCCTATTTATATAGAGGTTGGAGATGACCTTGTTCTTGCCATCAAAAATGCCCGCAAAATCATCGATAGGGTTAAAACCCAACCCGCCATTCCATCCTTTAGTGGCGAAGGCATCGATGTTATTAGCGATGGTATAGTTAGCGCTAGTATTGAGCGTCACCATCTGGAGCTGGGAGGCGTTGGTTATCTTGTCGGTCCACTCCCACTGCAGATGCGGATACCCAGCCATGATCCACGTGTGCCCGGAATTATATGAAATATCCCATCCCGTAAACGTCGAGGCGTCCATCATCTGAGCTGTGGTCTTCCCCATGCCACCACCGCTTGTACTCATGCCGGAAGTATTCATATTCCAGTATGAGTCGGAGATAGTACCACCCCATGAGCACCCTATAAGCCCGCCATTATAAATGTCAGAACCAGTAACTCTGCCCGTAGAATAGCTGCGGTAAACATTACCGGCATATGCCAAATAAGGGATGCGCGTACCGTGTGGGCCATATGCATATTGCCACTGGGCATTGTTAAATCCGACAAGTCCGCCAGCCCAATAATTGCCGCTGACATCGGAGGTCGAATATGAATCATAAATATCTCCGGTATTCATACCAACTAAACCGCCAACAAGGCCGGGGGCAGTTACTGTCGCGGATGCAAATGACTGTCGAATGGTTCCTTCAAAGTTGCCACCAACAAGGCCGCCTATATAGTAGCCGAGACCGTTTATAGTTCCCGTTACCAAAGAGCGCTCTATTGTGCCATTTGCTGACAAACAGCCAACAAGACCACCAACGGAACCATTACCAGTCACAGAAACCGACTCAAGCCGCGTATTCATGATCTTGACTTCCCACGGACCTATAGCTGTACTGCCGAAGAATCCTATATTGGTCTCAGTAGGCCTATTTATATAGAGGTTGGAGATGACCTTGTTCTTGCCGTCGAAAATACCCGCAAAGTTTGCGATCGACTCGAACCCCTTTCCCCCATTCCAGTTTTTGGTGTCGGAGGCGTCGATGTCACCCATCACCGTAAATGTGCCGTCCAGCTTGTACTTCATAAGCTGGAGGTCGAGGACGTTATACAAGTTCAATGCATAGGAATTGGTAATACCGGTTATGCCGGATTTATCGTTTTTGCCGACAAGGCCGCCGACAAAGTTGGTGCCGGTGACAACGCCTGTGGCACAAGAGCCTGAGATTATGCCAGTCGATAAAATTATGCCACCTATGTCGTAATTCATATTATATCCAGCTATGCCGCCAACATATAAAGATCCATTCACAGCTCCGCTTGTCCAGGAGTTATATATCTTGCTAATATTCATGCCTACAAGTCCGCCTACGTGGTCGGTTCCAGTGATGTTGCCTAAGGCGTAAGAGGACGCTATCATGCCGTAAACATTGTATCCACATAAACCGCCAACATATGAAACTCCATCCACAGCTCCGCTTGCCCAGGAGTTTGAGATCGTGCCTTCATAACCATTACTACCCACAAAACCACCTACATATGAAGACCCCTTCACAACTCCGCTTGCCCAGGAATCGGATACTGAACCGAAATTTAAACCCGAGAACCCGCCGGTACTGTTGCCACCAGTCACTGCTCCTGTCGCCCAAGAGTTAGATATGTCCCCAGAGGTAGCACCGGAAAACCCACCGACTTTAGATTTACCGATAACGTTGCCTAAAGAATATGAGGCGGATATTATACCACCGGTATACCCGCATAGACCGCCAACACCTTCAGCACCTTTTACCGTACCAGCTGCCCAAGAATCTGAAATTGTGCCAAAATTATCACCCACCAATCCGCCAACATCATCGCTACTGGTATAATAGTTATAAGTGTCATTACAAGTGACGCTTCCTTTAGCATAAGAGGCTTTAATTGTACCGCCATCACCATTGTACCCGCACAGGCCGCCGATAATCGTCCAGTCGCCACTTACAACGCCACTCGCCCAAGATTCCGATATCAAGCCAATATTGCTACCTATGAGACCGCCAATACATGTCTTACCGCTTATTGTTCCAGTTGCCCTGGAATTAGTTACATTTCCATAACTTATGCCTGCGAGACCACCGACAACTTCAACACCTGTAACAATACCTGTAGCGTAAGAATCGAAAACCATCCCACCTATCGCGACTCCGCCGCACAGGCCGCCGACATCTCCATATCCGTTCACGGCTCCGCTTGCCCGTGAACTAAAGATCTCTCCCCAATTTCCACCAGCAAATCCACCTATACCTTCAGAGTGCGGGCCAATTACTGTTCCCATTGCAGAGGAATTATATATTTTACCGCCATTTATACCTACGAATCCGCCGAGAAAGTCACTTCCGCCAACATTACTCGTGGAATAAGAAGTTGAAATTATACCTTCATTAAATCCGACAAGGCCACCAGCACAAAGGGCTTTATTACCTAAAGTCCCTTCCACAGTCCCACCCGTTTGTGAGTTTGAGATCGTGCCGTAGTTTTCACCTACAAGACCGCCGATACCAGAAGTTTCACCGGGACGGCCACTTACTGTTCCAGTCACTTGGCAATTATCTATTTTGCCATCATTTATTCCTACCAGCCCCCCCGCAGCGGTATAGCCAATAACAGACCCAGTGACATAAGAAGCTAAGATTGTCCCTGCATTATATCCGCAAAGACCGCTTACAGCATTTAATCCGGTTATAGAAACCGATTCGAGCCGCACATTCATTATCCTGGTATCCCATTTACTTATGACCGTACTACCGAATAACCCTATAAAGTCTTCGTTGGGCCTATTTATATAGAGGTTGGAGATGGTATATCCACCGCCATCGAAGATACCGGCAAAATTGTCTATAGGGTTGAATCCTAGACCACCATTCCATGTGTTAGTGATAGAAGCATCAATGTCATTGGCGAGGGTATAATGCGCGGTGAGGTTCTGTGAAATATTTTGCAGTTCGAATACGCTGTGTATAACGATAGTGGGTTGAACGGTGGTAGTACTGGCAACCTATTGCGCAGCAGGGTTACTGGCCACAGGCGTCGGCCCCAGGAGAGCGTTCTTGGCATCTATCATAGAGGTAAGAGCAGCTGTAGTGCTTAATGTCTTTTCTACGGAGGTTCCGGGCACACTCTGTTCGTAGGATGTGTTAGTTTGGGTGTTTTCTAATACAGGGTAGGCCGCCTGGCTCGTGATAAAAGTGCATATGAGAAATACCGATACTGTTTTCTTCATTACGGCCAGGGTGTTCATGGGACACCTCCCTATCGTTATTGAAAATTGCCTACCCTATCATATTGCTCTTCAATATATTATGGTCCCTGCGTTATAACCGACTAACTGACCAACATAGTATGAACCAAATACACGTCCAATAGCCCAGCACTTCGATATTAAGCCATAGTTGGCGCCTACGAGGCCGCCGACATAGGCATAGCCATTTACTCCTCCTGTTGCCGCGGAATTATATATCTTGCCGGTATACATATTCAAACCGACAAGACCGCCGACATCGTAAGTTCCTGAAACTGCGCCTACGGCGTAAGAGTTTAAGATCACGCCGGCGTTATATCCGACCAGGCCGCCGATACCGTAAAAGCCGTTCACGGCTCCATATGCGGTAGAGTAAGATATCTGGCCATAGTTCATGCCGGTAAGGCCGCCGGCATAGTAAGTGCCTGCGACAGCGCCTGTGGCATAACAGGATGAGATAACACTGTAATTCAATCCACAAAGCCCGCCTGTACCGTAATAGCCTGTTACGGCTCCCCGTGCCGAGGATCCCGAGATAGTGCCGCTATTTACCCCGACAAGCCCGCCGATGTAGTTCCAGCCATTTACTATTCCACTGGCCCAGGAGTTATATATCTGGCCATAATTCATGCCGGCGAGGCCGCCGACATAGCAGGTGCCTGTGACATTGGCGTATGCGCTGGAACCATATATCAATCCGTAGTTATATCCGACAAGTCCACCGATGCCGGAATAACCGTTTATTACTCCCCATGTCGTTGAATTATATATCTGGCTGTAGTTCATGCCGGCGAGGCCGCCGACATAGTAAGTACCTTTTACAGCACATGCGGCGTAAGAACCCCAGATTAAGCCATAATTATATCCTGCGAGGCCGCCGACGCCGTAATAGCCGTTCACCGTCGCTACCGCCGTGGAGTTATATATTTGGCCGTAGCTCATGCCGGCGAGGCCGCCGACATAGTAAGTGCCATTTACAGTGGGCGACGCGGTAGAACCCCAGATCAAACCATAGTTATATCCGGCGAGGCCGCCGATACCGTAATAGCCGCTTATTATCCCTATTGCTGTGGAGCTATATATCTGGGCATAGTTCATGCCGGCGAGGCCGCCTACATAGTAAGTGCCATTTACAGTGGTCGATGCATTAGAACTCCGGATTAGTCCGTAATTGTATCCGACGAGGCCGCCTACGCCGTAATAGCCGTTTATTGTTCCGCTTGTCCAGGAGTTACATATTTGGCCATAATTCATGCCAACGAGGCCGCCAAGGTAATAGGCTCCTTTTATCACGCCGTTTGCCCAAGAGTTAGATATCTGGCCATAATTCATGCCTACAAGCGCCCCAATGTAGCAACTACCATTTACATTTGCCCAGCTGAGGGCTGTATTTATGATGGTGCCCATATTCCATCCGAAAAGCCCTATACTATTCTCGGTGGGCCTGTTTATATAGAGGTTGGAGATGACCTTGTTCTTACCGTCGAAAATCCCATTGAAGTTCGCGATCGACTCGAACCCCTGCCCCCCGTTCCAGTTTTTTGTATCGATGGCATCGATGTCCTGCATTACTGTAAATGTACCGGTCGGCCTGTACTTAATAAGCTGTAGGTCGAGGACGTTATATAACTTAGACGCATATGAATTGGTTATACCGGTTATGCCGGAACGATAGTTCATACCAACAAAGCCACCAGTGCGCTTGGTACTGTAATCGGTACCAGAAGTACTGGTGACGATACCTGTGGCGTAACAGCCTGAGATCGTACCGATATTACCGTTTAATCCCGCGAAACCGCCAGCACCCTCATATCCTTCCACAGTTCCCGTTGCCGCGGAATAGTATATCTGCCCGTTGTTAGACCCTACGAAGCCACCGGGGCTGTAACGACCACGAACGGTTCCAGCAGCCGTGGAGCTGTATATCTCTCCATCGTTCCAGCCTACAAGACCGCCGGCATCGAAAGAACCGTAATAGTTCTTGTTTACATCTCCCGTAGCCATGGAGTAATATATATCTCCCTTGTTCCGGCCTACGAGGCCGCCCATGCCATAATAGCCATTCACGGCTCCCGCTGCCGTGGAGCTGTATATCTCCCCCTCGTTCCAGCCTACAAGGCCACCGCCATATTGATAGCAATTCACAGATCCCGTAGCCGTGGAGTAATATATCCGCCCATCGTTCCGGCCTGCGAGACCGCCGGTATATAAAGCGCCGTCGAGTATGCCTGCGGCGTAAGAGCCGTAAATTAATCCGTTATTTTGTCCGACAAGGCCGCCGCCTTCGCTATAGCTGGTCACGGCTACCTCCGCCGAGGAGTTATATATCTCTCCCTCATTCCAGCCCACAAGGCCGCCGCCAACGCTACTACTATTCACCATATTTATCGTTCCCGTTACCGAGCAGTTTTCGATTACACCACTAGCGAAAAAGCCCACCAACCCTCCGGCAGAGCTATTAGCAGTTATGAAAACAGACTCGAGATGTGTGTTTATAATTCTGGTTTCCCATGCATTAATAGCAGTTTTACCAAAAAGTCCTATGTTATCCCTTCTCCCAAGTAAATTTAGCGTATCTCTATTTATATATAGGCTGGAGATCGTGTATCCCTGGCCATCGAATATACCGGCAAAGCCATCAATAGGATTAAACCCTAATCCGCCGTTCCATGTTTTAGTAATAGAGGCGTCGATGTCATTGGCGAGAGCATAATGTGCGGTGAGGTTTTGTGAGATGTTCTGTAATTCGAATACACTGTGTATGATGATCTGCTGTGCCGCGGGGTTGCTAACGACAGGCGCGGAGATCAGGGCATTCTTGGCCTCTATCATAGAGGTAAGAGCGGCGGCGGCGCTTATTGTCTTTTCTACGGAAGATCCGGGCACACTCTGTTCGTAGGTAGTTTTAGTTTGGGTGTTTTCTGTTACGGGATAGGCCGCCTGGCTCGTGATAAAAGTGCAGATGAGAAGGACTGATAAGGTCTTTTTGGTTATCGCCAGGGCGTTCATGGAGTACCCCCTTTTGGTTATTGAAGCCTCACTACCACCGTAATAAAAAAGCCTGGTTTCCGAAACCGCTTTTCGGTAACCAGGCTATCTAGTTAATTTTCTAGATCCTTGGCTTTGCTACGGCCTATTTTCTCTTAGGCCGCAGTCCCCTTCTCCACTTCAGGGAACGCCACCGTCTTTCGACGGCTTTGCCTTTATCGAAGCTACAGTTCGAGTATATCACAGATTTTAAAAGTGTCAATAGCTAAATACAAACTTTTTTAAGGCCTAACGAAAGTTAGCTTTTTCGCCTTACACAGGACGGAGATTAACAAATTTATCGAGCAGAAATAAAATAATGCTGTAGATTAGGAGTGTGCTGAGGATCGATCTGAAACTCAGGCGTTTTTCTTTTAATACGTTACGGCCCGTCGTGTACATCAATAATAATCCGAGACCGTTACTGAGCCAGTAAAAAATTATTACCTGCAGAGCGAAATTGTTAGGAAATATTTTAAAAAATAGGCTGGCCGCAAGATACGCCAAAGGGATATTTATAAATATGTCGTTCCAGGTAGTAAACGGCGATAAGAGCCAGCCTATAAAAAATAACAGCCTGTTCAAAAAACGCATCAAACGATATTATTCGCCGGCTTCTTTTGAATTATCCTCGACAAACCTCTTTATCTCTTCAAGATTTTCCAGGATAAGTTTCGCTTTTGTCAGGCCAAAGCTGAACGGATACTTATCTTCTGCGTCCCTTTTTATTACCAGGACCGGCTTACCCTTAAATTCGGTTCTCGATATCTCTGCCATGCTGCCTCCCTTTTTATGCCTTTCTACGAGCGCGGATCTTGTTATTATAAACCCAAAGGATCCAAACAAGCGCCAATAGCTCAGCAAATAAGAATGATACGGATGCGCCTATCATACCATATCTCGGTATAAGTAGGAAATTTAAAAATACGCTCAAGGCCGCGCTGGCCGAGGCCTGCTTCAGCACCTCTCTTTCCATGCACGCCGCTATCAGGCCTGTTGAATACGGCAGATTGAATGTCACCAGAATGATCGCCATTATCATTATCTTCAACGGGACGCTGGCGGGCAGATACTCGCTCCCGACGGTAAGTGATATGATCCGGCCGCTGAATAACATTACAGGCACGAATACGAGTACCAATATTATGCCTGACATTTTTAAAAATTTACGTGTACCCTGCCGGAAACCGGGCATATCGTCTTTAAACGTACATGACAGGTGCGGCAGCACAGCGCTGGCCAGAAACGTCAGCAAGAGCGTTACGCCGCCTACGATGCGCCTTGCGACGCTGAAATAACCGACTTCCTGGGGCGGCCTGAAGAAACCAAGTATCACTATGTCCAGGCCGTTATAGACTTGAGCGAAGATCGATATCGACCATATTACGATGGCGCTCGACAGGTAGAGCCGGATCTTTTTTAAATCAAGTGAAAATAAACGGAACCTGAACCTTAGCCGGTGCAAAAAGAATACTATTACAGGCATTGACGCTAAGAAGTTAATAAGCGGTACCTTTAAGACATCGCCGGGGTGCTTTACCAGAAGAATGTTCAGTAAGAGCTGAAGAAAAGACGTAACCCCAAGCGACACAAAGACCATATGCATCTTTTCAAGTCCCTGGAACGCCCATTCGGAGGCTAAGGCTGATACAAAAAACATCAGTGATAACTCCAGCATAAGGATCCTCGTAAGCGCAAACTGATGCGTTAAAAAGCTTATCAGGGCAAAGCCTATGAAGAGGATGACCGCAAGTATTAACTTAAAAGAGACTATATTTGACACATATTCGGACACCGCGGATTTATCCTTAGCGATCTCTCTTATGCCGTATGTCGAAAGCCCCAAATCTATGAAATTAAAAAGGTAAAATACTAAAGCGCTGGCATACGAAAGATATCCGAAGTTCGCTGCTTCAAGGATCCTGGCCAGATAGATGAATAGTATGACAGTAAAAAAGCTGCCTGCAATATTGGCAGCTGTCAGCCATAAAAAATTTCGCTCTATCTTCCCCATTCTATTGTTTTTCCTTCAGCAGTCCTTTGAACATATTAATATACTCCGAGGCCTTCTCGATATCACTGCTTTTCCCGGTCCCAATGGCCCCGGCGCTTTGCGGACTCGCCTGGCCTTTGGCCGCATTCGATAATGCCTGGGTGATCTTATCTATCGCCATCGCGGCTACTGCCTGTTTAGAGATCGGGCCCAGGTAAAACTGGGGGTCCGACATCCGGCCCTTTATCTTAAAATCGAATATGATGTCGCCGCTTGCTGAAGTAAAATATTTCACAAGGTCGGGCACTGTAGTCTCCAAAAACTGCGCGTTCTCATACCCTCTCTTTATGGAAAATGATATCTTCGACAGGAGCACCTCATTTGTCGAGCCTATGCTGCCATTATCAAAATCGAATATAAGCGAGCCTGAGAAATAGCCACTATTGAAAACAAGAGGCGAATACCTATCATAATACGGTCGAAAAGCCAGGATGTCTACGCCTGAGACGTTGAACCTGTTAGACATAGTAAGCTCGCGCGCCGTAGGATCGAATTTAGTATCCCATTTTATGGTTTCGCCGGGCCTGCCGTTAACGATGCCCATGCCGGTCGTAGAGATACTGAGAGCTCTGGTATAAGAGCTGTCGAGGGCGAGGCGCAAGGCGGCATCAACATTATCAAGAGTGATCGTATACGTCCCCGGCCGGACCATCCCATCCAGAAAAACAACTCTGCCGTCCTTTATGATAAAATTTTCCGGCAACTTCACGATTTTGGATAAGTTACTCCCCCCTGCCATCCGGCTATCCGCAGCCATTTGAGATCCTGCAGCAGCAGCCGGCTTAAGAATCTTAGCTTCTTGATCTTTTTTCTGTAAAAGACTGGTCATCTCCTGAAGGTTCGTCCGCCCGCCAGCCAACCTCTCTATAAATAATACCGGTTTTTTAAATACCGGCTCCAAAATCTCGATCCCATCCAGTATGTTCTTGCCTTTCATTTTATACCGGCACTCCATCTCGCCGATCTCTATCAGGTATTTGTTTGAGAAATTTGGAGGATTCAGGATTTTAAAAGCGCTAAAAATTATCTTACTATCCCTATAATTGAAGTTCATTTTTTCTACTACGATATAATCAGGCAATAACTTTCTGACTATCTTTTCAGTGGAATATTGAAGGATTTGATACCTGCCTATAAATAGGCCCACGACGGCCAATATGGTTAGGGATATAACTATGATAAATATCTTTTTATAGGGGGAGGCTGATTTTATCATTGGCTGTCTTTGAACAGGTCGAGAAACCTGTCCTCATAGAGCTTATACAGATCCCACCGATCCAGTTCCTTCTTCAGCGCTTTCGCCTTAGATTTGTCCTTCTTAGCTTCCTGAAATAGCTTCTCTATCTTCTCCACTATATAACCGGGTACCTTCTTCGCTTCCGGAGTAGAGTGAAGTTCTTTATTCTCTATCGTCATCACATCCTTGACCTTCTCCTCTATGGCGGACATCTTCTCATCCATCTCCCTTATATACTCGTCCATCTCTTCCAGGGATACCACGAAATTCAGTATCTTCTCGAGAGTCTCGATAATAGCGCCGGACGCCTTAGGATTAGGGAGGCTTATCGCGTATTGGGGCATCGTCGCCAGTAGGCAGACGGCGTCTATATCTCTTTCTTTAGCAAGCCCAAGGATAAGGCCGTTGAGGCCGGATATATGGCCTTCTTCCATGGCCTTTATGTCAAGTCCTGAGAGCATTCCGGTAAGCGACTTTTTATTGACCGCGCCATAGATATCAGGATCCTCCTTATGACTTATGGGCAAAGGGAATGCCGCGCCTGTATATATAGCCTTCACTTTAAATTTTACGGCCAGATCCAGAATCTTGTTCAATAAGGCTATACCGGCAGGCCCCGCAAGCTGCACTTCTCCTTCCAGGATTATCAGATCGGGATTTTTCGTATAGTATAAAGTGTTCTTAGGTCCCGGAGGCAGGCTCGCTATGCCGTTTTCAACTACCACGGAATCTACCGTCGCCATGGGATCCAATCTTATCTCGGCCAGCGGATTCGCATCGAGAGTCTTGCGCAAATAGTCTACGACACCGAGCGCTACGCTGCCCATACCGGGCCAGCCCGCGATCATGACGGGATTTGTTAACTCCACATTTTTAAGAATTTTAAACTCTTCCATAATATCCGTTTTTAATTATAACCCATTTTCATTTAAATTTCCAGAGCCCTTTCTTGCCCTCCCTTGCCTGCCTTTCCAGTTTCAGGAAATAGTCGGCATATTTTACATTGGGAGGCACGGTCATAATCTGTCCATAACCCTCTTCTACGATCTTCGCGTTTACAAATGTGCCGTCTTCCAGATATACGTATGCCAGCGTTCTGCCGTATCGATCATGTTTTACAGCATCATATTCAAGCC
The DNA here is from genome assembly GCA_026387175.1 of Candidatus Omnitrophota bacterium. Classification (NCBI taxonomy): domain Bacteria; kingdom Pseudomonadati; phylum Candidatus Omnitrophota; species Candidatus Omnitrophota bacterium. The sequence continues at coordinate 14,475 of JAPLME010000007.1, read as the reverse complement.
GCACTCTCTTGCCGAGACAGAGATCTTTAGTGAATTTGGATGCCTTGGCGCCCAAGGACTGTATCGTCTTTATATCTGTGCCGCTTCTTTTCGAGTCTCTCAAAAGTTTATTACTGTAATATACCTCCGGCGTATCCATCCCGATAAGCCTGATCTTTTCACCCGAAGAAAGCTTTAACGTATCGCCGTCGACTACCCGCGCGACATAATAAAATTCGGTTTTATCTGTTCCGGATGTGCTTTTGGTAAACGGGTAATTTTTTATACCCAGATAAATTATCGCTGCTATGAGAAGCGCGGCAACCTGGATATACTTAAGCTCTTTCGGCATTTTTGGCTAGGCTATTACGACTTTATTTGGATTTTTCCTGCGAGGCATCTTTAGCCGGTTTCTGGACAGAACTCGCGGCCTGTGGAACAGCCTTGTCTTTTACGGAATGCTGCACCTTTAGCCACATTCCGGAATTGGCTATCCATACATCGCCGGTAAGACGGTCTACCTTTGCCACGATCGGGGAATGGACCACAACTGTATAGCGAAACTCGAGGATAAACAAAACAGCCAATATAAGAACTACCGCCACCCAACTTATATTCTTCATACTATACGCTCCTAGTTTATTCAGCCGTATTGCAGGCTAAGTGCCGATGTCTCTGGCATCGGCCTTTTCATCGGCTAGTAATATATCTCTTCCTCTGAAACCAGTTTTCCGTTAGCGTCATATTTTTTGACGATCTTCTTCTTCCCCTCGCCCGATCCTGTCGGCTCTTCCGAGACCTGGATGTTCTGAGGCTGGGGTTGGGCCTGAGGCTGATATTGCTGTTGAGGCTGGTACTGCTGTTGATAAGCCTGCGGCGGATACTGCTGCTGCGGAGGATACTGCTGTGGCGGCGGCGCGCGCCTGTATACTTTTCTCCTCTGCTGCGGCGGCTGGGTTATCGCGTCCAGAAGAGCATTGCCTATGACCGAGGTTCCGGCGCCTATTAACGCGCCTTTGCCGGCGTCACCACCGGACATACCGGAGGCCAGGGCCCCGGTGCCCGCGCCAACAAGCCCCTGCTTCAATATCTTAGATGTGCCGGATTCCTGGGGAGGTTCCTCTTCATAGTAATAATCCTGGGGCGAATCCGCGTAATAATAGTTATCCGGTGGCGGCGCGCTCCTGCGCGAAGAAGATGAGGATGAAGGGCCGGTAATAGCGTCTAAGAGAGCGCTGCCTATGACCGACGTTCCGGCGCCTATCAACGCGCCCTGTCCAGCGTTTCCGCCCGATGCCGAGGACGATATGGCGCCGACTCCCGCTCCAAGCAGGCCCTGTTTTAACACGTTTCGGGTATTATCATCGTCTTGCCCGTAAGTGAAAGCAACAAATAAAACACATATAAATAATACAGCTATAAGACATGATCCCGATTTTCTAATATTCATCCGTCGTTCCCCCTCATTTTATAAAGTATGGATTAATAATACTCCTATATTTTATAAAATTCAAGCTCATTTCATTTCAACAGCTCTCTCGGAAATATATTATCGAGCCCCAGGATGCAATTAGGGTCAAACGCCTTCTTTATCTTAGACATCTCCAACACACCGGAAGTTCCATACATCTCTTCCAGATATTTGTGCTTTATCTTACCTATACCGTGTTCGGCAGATACGGCCCCGCCCACCGAAACGCCTTTCCTCACGAATCTTAGAACAATTTCCCTGGCCGCTGTTAACTCTTCCTCGGACCTGGGCAGGATATTGACATGAACGTGGCTTTCTCCTATATGGCCGAACATAACGTGCCTGAGCTTTTGGTTCCTCAATGTCCCGGTATAGAACTCCAGCATTTCCAGCGCCCTGCCATCAGGCACCGCTATATCCGTGCTGAACTTATGGTAACCGTATTCCCTTACAAGATCATTGACAGCCTCCGGAACGGCATGCCGGAATTCTGCGAATTTCGCCGCTTCCTTCTCGTTCATGGCGACCCATGTATCATCGAGCGGCGCCCCATGCTTCGAGATAAGCCCGAGCCATTCATCCAGAACCTTATCTCCATCTTTGCCGGTGACCGTCTCCTGTTCAAAAAATATGGCGGCCCGCGCATTAGAAGGAATATTCGCTTTGGCCTCCCTTAAAATGGCAAGCGCATTTGAGTCGAAATATTCTATCGAAAGAGCGTCTAACATTAAATTCCCGGGAGAGGCCCTCTTCTTCTTTGAAAGATCGCGGGCCTCGAAGGCGAAGCTCCAGGCGTCTTCCTCTCTATTAAAAAAAACGAACGAGCTTAATATTTTAAGCGGCCTCTTAACAAGCGCAAGTTCGGCCTCGACTATAACGGAGAGGGTCCCCTCCTGTCCTATGAATAGATCTATCAGATCCATGCCGTCTTTCGCGAAATAGCCGGAAGAGCTTTTTACGTCGGGCATCCTGTAATGCGGCAATGGCACAACTATTTCAGTGCGGCCCGGCATTTTAACTTTGGAACTCTCGCGCGACAGAAAAACCTCGCCGCGACGCAGGTCCATTACAGCGCCGTCAGCGAGCACCATCTTAAGCCTTTTCACATAATTTCGGGTGGGTCCGTACTTAAACGATCTTGAGCCTGAGGCATTAGTGGAGATGGTCCCTCCTACAAACGCGGAACTTTCCGTAGGGTGGCACGTATAAAAGAGGCCTTCCCTCTCAGCGGCCTTCTTAAGCTCATCGACCATCACACCGGCCCCAAGCGTGGCTGACATATCTTTCTTCGATATCTTCAATATCCTGTTGAATTTCTCCATTGAGATCACGGCGCCGCCGAATGGCACGCGCGAACCTGTCGTAGCGGTACCTCCACCCGATATCGTCACGGGCAACTTCTCGAAATTCGATTTTTTCAGGAAATCGGAAAGCTCTTCGATGTTCTCCGGAATCGCCACCTCTTCGGCGTGGCCGCCTTTGAGGTTTGAGCTATCCTCCAGGTAGGACTTTAAAATGTCGGGATCTTTTTTAGTTATCAGTTGACAGGGACTTCCTTCTCCGAAACCACGTTGCCGTTGGAATCGTACTGGCGCACGATCTTTTTCTTGATTGGCGACGTTTCCATAGCTTGCGCTTGAGCCGGCGCTTGCACTTGAACAGGAACAGGTTCCTGCAGATATTGCTCCTTTTCATACCTCTGCTGTTCCATCTGCGCCTCGCGTTTATACTGACGGTCTTTATTTCTCTGATCGTCCTTTGCCGCTCCCATAAGCGTGCCGCCGACAGCTCCGATCCCGGCCCCTATCAATGCCCCTTTCCCTGCGTTACCGCTACCGCTGCCTATAGCGGCACCCAGGCCGCCGCCAAGAAGGCCGCCCATTATAGCGCTGCCCAAGGTAGAGCTTCCGCCTTCATCACCGGAATCATCATCGTTATTATCACGCGCGCATACGGCGGGAACGCCCATCGAAAGAACAAGCCCTAATATCAGAATATACGTCAAAATCTTCATGCGTTCTCCTTTAGCTATAGGAGTAGTATACAATGAATTTTTGAAATTTCAAGATAAATCAGGAGGGAACCGCCGCGAATTACCGGCTAATCTGATCCAACGCTTCTTTCGTCTGCCTGTCCTGCCATTCTTTCTTAAACTCCGGTTTACTATGCGTAATATCGGAGGTCTTGAGGGGTGACTGGATAGCGCTTGTGCCGGGGATTGTCTGTATCATGTTTTGCGGATGTTTGATATGCGACCCTACAAGTATGCCGGTAACTATAGCCAATGAAATTGCCGCCACACATACTATGTTTGACTTGTAAACCGGTTTAGTTACGCATCTCATATCTACGCCGGAAACTATATTGCCTGCGAGATATTCTTCGACCAGATCTAATGCTTCGCTCTTGTCCTGTGCATCTGATACTAATTGAATTGTAGTTTTAAATCTCATAACATTCCACCTTTTTATTTGCACCACATAGTATATATCAACGTTTGTTATGTGTCAACATTTAAAATATAACTATTTTATATTTTAACTAAACCAACCCCTAAAGTATATGCTCTGTTCAGAACCTTCTCATCCTGATCTATATCTTTCATCTTCTCGATACCGCCGCAAAATAATTCGTCGGCGTATTCAATGTCGAGCGTCGCGAAAAACGCTTTGATTATGCTCTTTGCATTGTCAAAAGAATCTTTCCTGTAAGAGCCGGCTACGCTTATGAATATACCTTTACGCTTCTTTGCCTTAGCACGATTCTTTAAAATATACTTTGCCACCCAGGCGCATTGGAAACGGTCTATCATCATTTTTGCCTGAGCGCTTAGTGAAGCGAAGAATATTGGGGACGATACAATAATGGCGTCGGCCTTATCCAGTTCTTTATAAAGATGGCTCATACCGTCACGGATAACGCATACGCCGCTTCTTTCACACCCGCCGCACTCCTGACACGCTTTGAAGTCGAGCTCATTTAACACGATCTTCTCTACGTCGGCTCCCGCCGACATGGCGCCCTCGAGAGCCCTATCCAGAAGGATCTCGCTGTTACCGGATCTTCTGGGGCTGGCGCTTATTCCGATAACCTTCATCTTTATTTATCGTCCTTCGGTATCTCCAGGCCCACTTTCGCCGCTATCTCTCTAAACTCTTCTTTATTAATATCATCTATCGTCTTGCTACGCTTGTCGAGTTGCTCATTGAACTTTACCGCCTTCTCCTGCATAGTTTCGTGAGTCTCTTCGCTCCCTCCGTAAAGACGGAAGTTCTTGCCCTTCGTTACGCGCACGTGGCCGTCCTTGCTGTCAAGGCCCAGTCCTAATAGTATTTTTTTGTAAATTCTGGTCATAGTATTATACCTTATATATGCTGTCCCCTATTCTAACCCGGGACTTAACAAATAATCCGATCTCCTGCCCTTTCTTGCCTTTCACTATCGACACATGATCAAGCTGTATGGACCGGACATTCTCTTTAAAATCAGTAGTGTGGCCCTTTATATATATCTTATCCCCCACCGCCATACCGCTCTTTATAAGCTTGACCGCCGCCGCTTTGACGTGCGGGAAGTAGTGCGTAACTTCTCCTATCTTTTCAAATTTAATCTCAGGCGGCTTCGCTACAGGCTTAATCTTCGTCTTCTTCACAGCCTTCTTCGCTTTAGCCTTTGCCGGCCTGGCGCCCTTACGAACCGATTTCTTTTTCTTAACTGCCATTAACGCCTCCGATCATTCGAAATATTCGTCATCGCTATATTTATACTTACATATGCCCCGCTTGGAAGTTTGAATAAAATCCACCAAATGATCAAGCTCCTTTGAAGGTTTAAGTTTCTTAATACCTTCCACGGCCTGAGCGGTATTCAGATTTGACATAAATATCAACTTATAAGCTTCTTTTATTTCACCGATAACCTCGCGCGGGATTTTTAACCTGCGTAATCCGACCAGGTTCACGCCGCGTATCACCGACGGCCCTCTGACCAGCATATACGGCGGCACGTCTTTATTGATCCCGGTGAAACCTCCTATCATGGCAAGCGTTCCTATGCGGCAGAATTGATGCATGACGACATTGCCGGATATGAAGGCGTAATCCCCGACGCTGACATGCCCGGCCAGGAGCGCGCCGTTGGCTATTATAACGTTATTGCCGATATGACAGTCATGGCCTATATGAGATACGGCCATCAGATAACAATTGTCTCCCACAACCGTAGCCGAGCCCTCTTCGGTCGCCCTATGTATGGTGGCGTACTCCCTTATTACGGTATTCTTGCCTATCCTGGTATATGTCTTTTTATTCGCGTCGAACCCCAGGTCCTGTGGAATATTTCCAATCACCGCGCCCATATGGACCTGCGTGTTCTCCCCGATAGAGGTCCCTTTGCAGATACAGGCATGCGGCAGGATCCTGACATTGGCTCCGATCTCCACTTCATCCTCTATTATGGAGAACGGGCCTATCTCAACGCCCTCGGCTATTCGCGCGTTCTTGCTCACTACGGCAAGGTTGCTTATCTTGTTCATCCTTTCCTTTCCTCATGCTTGGCCAACAACTTATTTATGGCGTCGGCGATGGGCCTGATATCGTCATGTTTGCGCAGCGTTATCCTGTGTCTGTGATGCTTGCCTTCCGAAATCTCATGCAATTCTTTCTCCAGCCTCTCGAGGGGGCCGGCAAAACGGTGAGAGAGCACTATCCCCCACAGCGTAAGCAGTAAAAATAACGGCGGTACGCCTATCAAAAGCATCATATTTATCTTGCTCACAACGGGAGAGAGATGGTACGCGATATATTCGGGTATGCCTATCTGTTCGCCCATAAGCGTAAATATCAGGTAATAGAGGCAGCATCCGACAAGGATGAGCGGCACCGCCATAGAGATGAGAAGAAGGGACAGATATTTTATCTGGATATGGCTTCCGGTCAGATATCTGGTCCTTAAAAATTTGACTCGTATCATCGTCTATTTCTCCTTATATCCGAGCTCTATCTCATCATACATCGCGTCCGCGCTCGTATTAGTGTGCTCGGCGTTAGTCATGAACGCCACTGCGCCTATATTATGTTCGGGCGGTTTTCCAAAAACTTTAAGATAATCCGCGACCACATCCCTCTCCTCCGAAACAAATTTGCCGTCTTTAGCGGGCCCGCTCTCCAGGACCATAAGTTTTATATTCTTCGAATAGGGGCTTGTCCCTGTAGTGCCGACGGGCAGTTTTTCGGCCCATATATACTCGATCACATTTGAGTTCAGGATAAACATGGCCGGAAAGATAACATACACTCTTCCGGCAAAATCATCCTCGCCCGGGGCCTCCAGGCTTTCCGGGGCGCTCTTCACAGGAAACCTTTCGGCATGCCACTTCCATCTTAGGACAGGCTGCCTGTTCTTCGCGTCTAACTTTATCTTATAATACAGGGCGGAGGCGCTTCCCGTGCTATGCGCCTGCACATACGAAAGGTCTTTATCCTTTTCGATCTTATATACGACCTTGCCCTTAAAAATCTTATCTTCCCATTCTTTCAAGGCATCATCGCTGGAGAACGAAAAGAGTTTTACGAGCGTCACGGCCTTCCCCTTGGCTACTCCTGCTTTCCACCAGGGTATGGATCGAAGCGTTAATATAAGCCCAAGGATTAACGCGACTAAGACAGCTGATAAAATAATTAAATTCCGGCGCATATTAACTGTCAATTATATTTTGATAGATAGAAAAAGTCAATAAGAAACCCCCGGCCTCTTTCGAGAACGGGGGTCTCTTATCAAACAACAGACTACTTAGAAGCTTACCTTTACCGTACCAACGAAGTCCGTAGCTACGTCGTTATTACCGCCGTAGTACACATCGCCGCCCGGGACAAAGAAGGCATATAGAACTCCGAAGCTGACATCTTCGGTGTAGTCCCATATCGCCTGGCCGTCAAATTCCGTGCCTATATATCCGCCACGGAAGAAGGCTTTCCCCGGTAGAGCGGGATCAGGTATAGCATAATCGTTGGCTGTCATGAACATATTCACGTTACCCTTCAGCGTCAGGCTCTCCATCGGCGTAACGCTGCCGGAGAACATTATCTGATTCTGGTTGGTAAATGAAGCATCCTGACAGCTATTTCTTGAGTTAGGATTAACCGGATAAGCGTATGAAGCATAATAAGTTCCAACGAACTCGCGGATCGCTGAATCGAACTTGCCTCTGAACATCGGATCCCAACCGGTGTATGTGCACCCCTGTTGAATATCGCCCTGATTGACTTCATTATACTTCTGGCCTGAGTAAAGGATATACTCAGCGGCGACTTTCGGCTTCCAGGCGCATTTATCCATCAGACCTCTCCACTCAGCTGAGAAATCGAGAGCGTATGCTGCGCGAGATCTTTGGTAGTTGTCCGATCTATTGCCTGAGTAAGAACCGAACTGATACGCGCCTTCACCGGCAACCGTAACGGTATCTATCGGATCAAAACTGCCTCTCATACCGATAGTGTGGACGTCATTGTTACGGCTATTCTTGTTGGAGGCCCAAGTTTCCATACTATGGTCCATTTTGAAGAACCAATATGCTTCCGCTTCGGCCTTGTAGTTGTCGAACTTGTAACCGACGTTTACGCCATACAGGTCAACGTCATCATCAGCGGAGATGGCATTTTCCCATAGCTTGGAGTAAACAGCCGTGATCGCCCATGGATCGTAATCCAATACCGCCTTCACTGAATCAAAGGCAGTCTGAGCGGTGTATTCCGGTGCAGACAACTGGAAGTTGTTGAGGTTATTTGTATTCGCATAGTTGTTGAAGACCTGATTGGACCCGACTACGAAGCCCTTACCGAACCAGAGATCCTGACGACCGATGGTAACTGTAAGAGGGCTATAAATAAAGTTTTTCAACTTTACATATGCCAGATCCAGCTGAACGTTGAAATCCTCGGCATCAGGCGTATATCCGCCAAGGCCATTCGGAGCAAGAGTGGTACCTTGAACAATATTCTTGCTCGTCCGGCTCCAATCCCTCTCGTTCAGGATTCTGATGCAAGTCGCGACATTATCTGTCAGATCCGCATCCACCTGCACTTCAGCCGTGCTCATAAACCATGACTGAGATGATGACGCTTGGTTCGAGCTCACTGCCGGATTGAGCATTCCGGTATTATCAGAAGACAGGCCGGTTCTGGTGGCAACCGCGGTGGCGGTGTCCCGAGGGCCGTTGTTCCTGTAATCGTAAGCGTTTCTCCAGATACCTCTAACCGTGAGGTCTCCGCTGACTTTTACGCTCTGCGTCTCAGCGTAAACACTTGCCGTGAGGCAGAGCGCCATCGCTAAAACTAAAGCTAATTTTACAAACTTCATGTTACCTCCTAAGGGTAATTTCAAATTCAATTTCTACTATATTTTAAGTAAGGGCTTTTTACTTCATAAAAACTAGCTTAACTCTTAAGCCCTCTATATATATATTGCATTTTATTTCTTATCTACATCACCACGTGTTGATAACCCAAGGCTATTTGGTCCACCACCTCCTCTTTCGCCAAGATTTAAATTATCTATGGTGTTATAGTCGTTCGGGAACTACCTTTCTGTACTTAACGCAAAGTATACCATATATCTAACTTTTGTCAATAGGTACTTAACCTCTTTACTAATTCCCTGGAATTTTCAAATACTTTCTCTATATCGGCGCCGGTCATTCCTATACCTTTAAGCACTCTCACCGCTTGACTATATGTCGCTACATCGCATTCATCGTGCGCATCGGTGTTCAGGACAAGCTTCGCGCCTACGGACTTTGCCATCTTAAAGACGCGCTTATTGGTGACAGCGTGGTTCTTTCTGGTCGTGAGCTCCAGGGCCACCCCCCTGGCCTTAGCCAGCCTCACGTCCTCTATAGATATGGTCCCGGGATGAGCCAATATATCACAACCGGCCTCTATGCCGGCCCTGTTAGTACCTTTCAGGACAGGCTCCGAGACCGTCTCGCCGTGCACCACTACGATCTTAGCTCCGTTCTTTCTCGCGAATTTTACAAGGGATTTGATCTCCTGAACAGGCGCATGAGTGATCTCTACGCCCGGTATGGCGCGGATAGCCCAGAATTTATTCAATGCCTTACAGACCTTCACGATACGCGGAAGGACAAAATCTATGTTTGAAGAGTCGACGTGATCGGTGAGCGCGAAAGCCTTATAGCCTTTTGCCTCAGCGCGCCTAACTATCTCGCTCGGCAAGAGCGCGCCGTCACTGAATAACGTGTGCGCGTGAAGGCCGATCATCGATCTTTGATTATTATTTTTCACAAGCAATATTATATACGCGCGGAAATATTATATCAAGGGTTTTAATGCGGGAGATCGTTGAGAAGGGATATCGACAGAAGTTCTTTCCAACGTTCGCGCCAGCCGTCCCTATGTGCGGCGCCATCCACGATAGTAATGCTCTCGCAATTTGTATCACCCTCTTTTTTCACGAAGGATTCGGCTATCGATGAGGGGACGATTCTATCTTTCGATCCGACAAAGTGGCGCTGGGGTATATGGGCCACCTTTTGCGCGAGATCGAGCGGATCCATCGACCCATCGAGCCGGCTCACATGGTGGTAGCTGCACAATGCCTTCGGGTTAAGGTTCCCTGCTACGGTGCGAAGCGCAGTAACATCACCACGCCTTGCGGCGACGAGAACCGCTATCGCCGCGCCTCCGGAATATCCGACGAGTTCCACATGTTTGGCCCCCGACTTTTTCTTCAATATGTCGATAGTCCTGTCAAAGGCTTCCACGACTTCCGGCGCAAACCGCCGCTGGGACCAATACGTCGGGTCGCATCCGGCAGAATCCGGCGCGGGAAATTGACCCGGCCTCGCGATATAAGCAACACTATCGAAAGAGTCGACTACGGCCAGCCCCAGCGCGATCGGATCCGACGGGGTCGGATCGTCGGAAAGCCTGCTTCTGGTCTCCCAGGCCCTTCCGTCCCCTTCGATATAGATACGGATATTTTCAGAGGGTTTCTTAAATCGCTGATAGGTCATGAGCTCGAAGCCGGGAGCCTTGACATATTCTTTATCGAAACCGGCCTGCCGCGCTGTTTTTTGTGCTTCATATGCCCTATCCATAAACTCCGGCATTGTCGCGCAGCCGCTCGCAAAGACCAACATCAGTAAAATTAGGGGCAGGCACCATTTTTTCGACATAGTTAATTATCCTGAGTTATCTCTTAAAAAACAGCCCCGGCTGATAGCCGGGGCTGTAGTGAATCACTGTGTCAGGATTTATTAGAAATTGTACCTGACCGTCGCCGAACCGTAGATACCAAAGAACTCGTCCTTCATCTCCGTATCGCAGTTCGCTATAAGAGAAATATCGTTTTTGAAATTAAACGTCAACTGACCTCCGGCATTGAAGCTATTCAGCGCAGGTTTAGCGCCGTTTGAGCCGAAGTTCCCACCGCCGCCGTTGAAGTTCGATGTCACTGCCATGTTATCACCGATAAAGTCATAGAACCATTTTCCATGAGCTTCCGGAGTGAAAGTGCCCCATTTACACTTTATAGGAGCGGCTATGCGCGCGCCGAGGCCGGACTGTAATTGATCATAGCCCTGGCTCGCGACGCTTAAATTGAGCGCTCCGGCTTCTGTTTCGGTATAACTCCCCAGCTGAAGGTGATTATACTGAAGCGACAGGAGAGGCGTAAATTCAATATTCTTTGTCATATTGAACCTGTAGCCACCGCCTAAATATGCGCCGTATTGCTGGCCGTCATATGCGGCATTCGCAGTCCTTAATATAGCGCCGCCGATATTTATATCGCGCCGGCCTTCATACCAGTTCCATGCGAAGGAACCTGCCGCGTCGATGAAGAAAGGAAGATTTTTATCTTCATACCCCCCGTACACGGTGGTCTGGGCGCTATTGATATACGTACTCGCGTTATTAACATCCGAGTCGACGTTCCCATACGCGTAACCGCCGCTTACGCCAACGGTAACGAGATCCGCGAAGAGGTGATCGGCGCCAAGCGCGGTGCCGGCATTCCACGCTTCATATCCGGCGATACCATTGCGCGTACCTTGCGTCAAATAACTGCCGTACCCTTTTCCCCAAGCGCCGCTTATTTTACTCGCCTCTCCCGCTGAGAGACCCGTGGTCGCGGAGTCCGCGGCCTTGGCAACCTTCAGAGTTTGTTCCACCCTGTCCATAGCGACCCCGACGAAGTTATTTAGAACGGTCGTGCTCGTATTGATGACCCCGGCATCGACCTCCGGGACAACCGTATTGAGCGCTGCGCTTACCTGCGAAGCGGATAAGCCGTCGAGCGTGCCCAGCACAGTCGCCATATCTCCGGTGGCGCCGGCATTGCCCGCCGCTTCAAGCGCCGCTCCTGCCGCTGCTGCATTTGAGTTCGAGGCGCGCGCGGGATAACCGTTAGTTCCACGGCTCGCGGTGATAGTCAGATCGTCGCCGCCGTTCGCCGCCGCTGCCGTGAACGTGAGGACAGAACTATTAGTTGTAATAGTCGTAGGCGCGACAACGCCTGTCGCTCCTGTCTTACCGTCAAGGATCGTCCAGGTCGTATTATTAGGAATGTATGCAGAGCCGACGTTAATATTAAGCGCAGACGCTGCCAGTGTCGTCATTTTACCGGTGCCTGCGGCTGAGGCATTGATATTACCCGCCGTAGTGGCGTTCAGGATAGTTGTATTCAGGGTTGTAGCGGCGGCCTGCGTATAATTACCCAACGCACCTATTCCATTAAGCGTCAACGTGCTGGTGCCAAGATCGAGCGTGCCGGCGGCAGCCTGCGTAATGTTGCCTTTAATGGTGGTAGCGCCTCCTAACGCTAATGTTCCAGCGTTGATTGCTGTGGCTCCGGTGTAAGTGTTCACGCCGGAAATCGTCCAGGTGCCGGTGCCGGCCTTGATCACGCCTCTGGCACCACCACCGTCTCCAATGGCGCCGCTGTAGGTACCGGAGCGGTTATTGGCATCGCCGACGGTCAAGTCGCCGCCTCCCAGCGTGGTTACGCCCGCGCCGGTCAACGACTGAATCGTCTTGGCCGCCGCAGTCGTAAAGGTGCCTGAATTCGCCACGCCTGAACTTGTTTCAATAGTGCCCGTTGCGTCCAAAGCCAACGTACTGCCCGCGCCGATCGTGGTCGCGCCCGTATAAGTATTGGCCTTGTCCAAGGTTAGCGTGCCCGCGCCAGCCGTACCCAAGCCAAAGGCATTACCAAGGTCTCCGACGATTCCACCAACGGTCAGGTTTTTACCTGCAGTGGTAAGCGTGACTGTACCAGTACCATACAACGTCCACGCGCCTGCGGCAAAAGTGAGATCATTGGTACCGGTGAAGGTCCAGTCGCTTTTCACATCAACCGGGTTGTTGTTCGCCATTACGAGAGCGGCGCCGTTGCTGTTATCAATCGTACCGCCGTTAATGGTGAGCTTGCTAGTCGCCCCGCCCAGCGCCGTGGTGCTACCGAGCTTCAGCGTGCCCGCGTTAAGAGCTATCCCACCGGTGGTGAAGGTGTTCACGCCGCTTAGAGTAAGAGTGCCTGCATCATCTTTAGCCAATCCGCCTGTACCGGAGATTGCGCTTTTTATCTCAGTATTACCGGCTCCACCTATGGTCAAAATGTCAGCTGCTGCGTTTGTAACGATCCCGGTTGTTTGAATAGTGAGTGTCTGGCCGACTGTCGTTACATCAATCTCGCTGCCAGCGGCATTGACGGTAAAACCACGGTCCGTAGTGGTATTGTTTCCGGTATATGATAGAGTGCCACCGTTAAGGACCTGGTTCCCGGCCGCTGCCGCGGCTTTGCCGATGCTGCCTGCCGCGCCGCCATTACCGATAGTGTTCGCGCTCACGGTGCCGGCTGTGTAGGTGGTTACGCCGGTGTAGTCGTTGGCGCCAGAGAGGGTTAGCGTGCCTGCGCCTGCCTTGGTTATACCGCCTGTGCCGCTTGCCACACCGCTGTAGGTGCCGGAAGTGCCGGTGGCATCGCCAATGGTCAGGGTATTCGCGCCCAGCGTGGTTACGCCGGCGCCGGTCATCGAGTCAATCGTCTTGTTCCCTTGAATCGTAAGGGTGCCTGCGTTCGCCACGCCTGAACTGCCTTCAATCGTGCCCGTTCCATCCAAAGTCAAACGGCTGAGCGCGTTAATCGTGGTTGCACCAGTATAATCATTGGCTCCGCTTAGGGTTAGTACTCCTGTGCCAGCCGTAGTTATACCGCCTGTGCCGCTTGCTATACCGGTGTAGTTGCCGGAGAGGTTATGGACATCGCCAATGGTCAGGGTATTCGCACCCAGCGCGGTTACGCCAGCGCCTGTCATCTTCTGAACCACCTTGTCCCCTTGAATTGTGAGAGTGCCTGCGTTCGCCACGCCTGAACTTGCTGCGATCGTGCCCGTTCCATCCAAAGTCAAATGGCTGAGCGCGTTAATCGTGGTTGCACCAGTATAAAGATTGACTCCGCTTAAGGTTATCGTGCCTGTGCCGCCCGTGGTTATACCGCCCCCAGCCGCGTCCGCGCCGATGACGCCGGCGTAGGTGCCGGAGAGGTTATTGGCACCGCCGATGGTCAAGGTGTTCGCGCCCAGCGTGACTGCTGTGCCATTACCGGTCAACTTCTGGACCGTCTTGTTTCCTCCAATTGTAAGGGTACCTGCGTTTGCCACGCCTGAACTTGCTGCGATCGTGCCCGTTCCATCTAAAGTCAAATGGCTGAGCGCGTTAATCGTGGTTGCACCAGTATAATCATTGGCTCCGCTTAGAGTTAGTACCCCCGTGCCATCCGTGGTTATACCGCCTGTGCCGCTCGCCACACCGGCGTAGGTGCCGGAGAGGTTATGGGCATCGCCAATGGTCAAGGTATTCGCACCTAGTGCGGTTACGCCAGCGCCGGTCATCTTTTGAACCACCTTGTTCCCTTGAATTGTGAGGGTACCTGCGTTCGCCACCTCTGAACTACCTGCAATCGTACCCGTTCCATCCAAAGTCAAATGGCTGGTCGCGGCAATCGTG